>JANNVG010000286.1:0-5315 GCA_031414395.1 Fimbriiglobus sp. | reverse complement strand
GGCGGCTCACGCCGCCGGTTCACCCGACCAGGAGGGTTACGCGCCGACGCCGCCCACGTACACGCCGCCGAAGAAGAGCGGGTCGTAGGCCAGGTAGGAGTTGAGCGGGGTGTACGTCCGGCCGTCGAGCAGGGACACGATCGGGGAGTCGAGCGGCCCGCCGGCCAGGATCAGGTCGGGCAGCTTGTCGCCGGTCACGTCCTGCACGGCCACCCGCACGCCGAACTTGTTGCCGCCGGTCGGCGCGGCCGGGTTGCCGGTGAACGGCAGGGCGTTCGGGGTGGAGCCCGGAGCGAGCAGGCCGTTGTTCGTCGGCGGCGGGGTGGTGGACCCCACCTGGGTGGAGCTGTTCGGGTTGGTCAGGCCGGGCAGCTCGCCGCTGGTCGGGTTGCGGAGGGTGTGAATGGGGGCCAGGGAGCGGCCGTCGAGCACGTTCACGGTGGCGGCCCCGCTGCCGACGCCGGCGGCCACGTCGGCCACCCCGTCGCCGGTCAGGTCGCCGGAGGCGATCCACAGGCCGGAGCGGTCGTTCGCGTCGCCCACCATCGTCTGGGCGGCCACGGTCGGGTTGGCGTTCGAGATGGTGGCGGCCGAGAACCGCTTCAGGTGCGGGCCGCCGCCGGCGCCGGGGGCGGTGAGCACGTCGGCCATCTTGCTGCCGGCGGTGAACACGCCGGCGGCCACCCGCACCCCGCCGGTGAACTTCGGGTCGTAGGCGAAGAAGTCGGCGATGCGGGTGAGGCCGCCGGTCGGGGTGAGGCGGGAGAAGACGGCCACGCGGGGGCCGCCGCCGGCCTCCGCCCCGATGATGATGTCCGCCCGCCCGTCGCCGTTCACGTCCCCGGTGGACACCGTCAGCCCGCCGCGGAACGTCGGCTCGAACGCCATGAAGCTGTACACCTCCTGGAAGGTGCTCCCGTCGAACACCTTCACGTGCGGGCCGCCGCCCGGCCCGGGCACGGTGACGATGTCCGACTGGCGGTCGCCGGTCACGTCCCCGGTGCCCACCCGCACCCCGCCGGTGAAGCTCGGGTGGTAGGCCATGAAGCCGGTGACCGGCGTGCCGTTCGCCCGATACACCTTCACGTGCGGCCCGCCCCCCTCGCCCGCCCCGGTGGCGAACAGCGCCCGCGACCCCTGGGCCATCAGGCCGGGCAGGTTGAGTACCCCGCCGGTGATGCTCAGCCCGGTCTGACTGGACACCGGGCGGGCGCTCGCCTTCATCGCCTCGACCACCTCCTGGGCGGTCGAGTCGGGGAAGGCGTCGAGGAAGACGGTGGCCGCCCCGGCCACGTGCGGGGAGGCCATGCTGGTGCCGGAGAGCAGGTCGTACTGCCCGCCCCGCACCGTGCTCATGACGTCCACCCCGGGGGCGGCGAGCGTCACGAACGTGCGCCCGTAGTTGGAGAAGCCGGCCTTCTGGTCGTTGCGGTCGGTGGCGGCCACCACGATCATGTTGTTGTACGTGGGGGCGAAGTTGCTCGGCCAGCGGTCGTGGGCGTCGTTGTCGCGGTCCTGGTTGCCGCCCGAGCAAACGACCACCAGCCCCTTGGCGTTCGCCCCGGCCACCGCCGCCTCGAGCGCCGCCGGGCGGGGGATGTCGATGAACGTCCAACTGTTGTTCATCACCCGCGCGCCGTTGTTCGCCGCGTACGCGAACGCCTCCACCGCCGCCCCCATCCCGCCGGTGGCCCCGAAGATCTTGATCGGCATGATGCGGGTCTTCCACGCCACCCCGCTCACCCCGATCCCGTTGTTGCCCACCGCCCCCACCGTCCCGGCCACGTGCGTGCCGTGCGTGTCGGTGCCGTCCGGGATGGGGTTGTTGTCCGAGTCGGCCGTGTCCCACCCGTTCACGTCGTCGATGTACCCGTTGCCGTCGTTGTCGATCCCGTCGCCGGCCGTCTCGCCGGGGTTCCGCCACAGGTTCCCGGCCAAGTCCGGGTGGGTGAAGTCCATCCCGTCGTCGGCCACCGCCACCACCGTCTGCCCGGTCCCGCGGCCGATGTCCCAACCGGCCGGGGCGGCGATATCGGCCCCCGCCGTGCCCCCGCTCTGCCCGGTGTTCTTCTGCCCCCACAAGTCCCCGTTCTGGAACATCGGGTCGGACGGCTCGACGTCCTTCTGGAGCCGGTAGTTCGGCTCGATGAACCCGAGCCTCGGGTTGCCGGCCAACCCGCTCACGGCCGTCACCACGCTCACCCCGGGCCGCAGCTGGAGTTTGTACACCCCGAACCCGAGCGGGCGGGCGGCCGTGGCCACCCCGGTTTGCTTCAAGTAGTCGATGACCGCCGCCTGGTCGTTGCCGGGGGCGACGGAGAAGAGCACGCTGTCGGGGAAATATTTGGCCGGGTCGATGTCGCCAATGTTGTACGGGTTGGTGCGGTCTTCGAGCGGTTGGACGTGCAGGAGGGTGCGGGGCCGCGGAGCCATGATGTCTGCCTCGACGGTGAGAGAATGGAAAGACGGACGGCGTCCCGTTCCGGGCCGTATGAGAATGTTGTACCCGACCGCCGGTCAACCGCAAAGAGCATCCCCGGCGGGCTGGCGGGTTTTCCCCGCCGGCGAACGCCCGGTAGGGGTTGTGCCGGGCGGTCAGATGTTGCCGCCGGGCGAGCGACTTTCGGGTGAACCGCGGGTGTGAACCCGCGGGTGCTTTCTCCACCCAGGCGGCTCACGCCGCCGGTTCACCCGGAAAGCACCGGCCGCCTGACGGCGACCGTTCGCCGCGGCTCACTTCCGCCCTTGCACGATCACCCGCACGCCCTTCTTGTTGCTGCTCACCACGTCGGGCAGCTTGTCGCCGTTGATGTCGGCCACCACGAACTGGGTGCCGATGCCGCTCTCGTCGTCGATCACGTGCGGGGTGAACTTGGCCAACCCGTCCGTGTCCCGCGTCACCTTCAGCCAGTAGATGTGCGGCGACTTGTCCGACCCCGGCTCGCTCCGCCCGTGGCTCCACCACCGCTTGCCCGTAATCAGGTCGGCCTGCCCGTCGCCGTCGATGTCGGTGAAGTGGGCCGCGTGCGTCTCGCTCACCAGGTCCTTGAACAGCTCGTTCTTCTTCCACTCCGGGTGCCCGTCCTTGTTCGGGGCGAGCTGCTTGTGCCACCAGATGCCGAACTTGTGCGCCGACGTGCCGAGGACGTCGGCCTTGCCGTCGTTGTCCACGTCGAACGCGAACAGGTCGGCGGTCGCGTCGCTCACGCCGCCGGGGTGGAACGTCCACGCCGACTTGCCGTCCGCCTTCTCCGGCTGCTCCCACCACCCGCCGACGGTGATCACGTCCGCCCGCTTGTCCCCGTTCAGGTCGCCGACGCCCAGCCCGTGGCTGTACTTGAACGTGCCGGGGATCACCTTGCCGGTGTTCGGCACCGGCTTGCCGTCTTTCAGTTCCGGCTTCACGCCCGGCTCGCTGATCGGGTGCATCTCCCACGGGGCGTTCGCGTCTTTGGCGTTCGGGGTGAAGTACGCCATCCGGCCGATGTTCCCGTTGGGGTCTTCCCCCTTCGGCTGGAATGCCATCAGCAGCACCCGCTTGCCGGTGCCGAACAGGTCGGCGTACACCGGCGTCTCGTTGCACGCCGAGTGCCAGATCTCGTGCTTCGCCCAGTGGACCGGCTTGCCGTCCTTCACCGTCGCCCCCTTCGGGTTCTCCAGCCAGTACGCCGGCCGGCCGGGGTGGTCCACCACGATCAGGTCGGGGAACTTGTCGCCGTTCAGGTCTTCGGCCCAGCAGGCGAACACGTCGCTGTAGTTGCCCAGCCCGTCCTTGTGGTCCTTCGGCGTCTGCATCTCGTGCGGCGTCCAGTCGGGCGCCTCGTACCACAGTTCGCCGGCCAGCACGTCGATCTTGCCGTCCCCGTTCACGTCGGCGACGGCCACCCCTTCGCTGCGGAACTTGGCGTCCAACACCGTCTTCTTCCAGGTGATGTCGGGCGGGTCTTTGGCGGCGGCGAGGGTCGCCACGGACGCGACCAGGAGAGAGGCGAGCAGGCGGCGCATGAGAGAGGCTCCGGGGGGCAGGACGGGGCGATTATCGGGGGAAGCGGGGTGAGGAGCAAGCGGCGGGCGTCACGGAACCCAGGGTTTGCACCCCGGCGCTTCGTCACCACGTTTCACCCTCACTTGCCCAGCCGCACCTTCACCTCGAACTCGCCCTTGCTCGCCCCATAAGTGCTCGGCGCGATGACCAGGTACAGCCGGCCGGCGTCGGACGCCTTCGGCACGGTCAGCTTGTCGCCGACCTTGAAGAGCGGGCCGTTCGCCCCGATCCGCCCGTACAGTGCGCCGGACGTGTACAGCGGGCCGTACCCGCCGAAGTCCACGGGTTGAAGACCGGGGCCGCGCCCGCCGCGGATGATTTGCTCCTCTTGCAACCGTTGGCCCGGCCCCGCCACCTGGGTGCCCCCGCCGGCCGGCCCGAACACGAACTGCTTCGGGCTGGCCGCGTGCAGGTCGATCTTGCCGGTCGCGCTGATCTCCATTGCCTGCGCCTTCTCCACGTCCAGCCCGGTGTCGAGGAACGTCTTCCACCCGACCGCCGCGTACTTGCCCGCGTCCAGCGGGAAGGTGCCGATGAACCGCCCGCCGACCGGCCGCAGCTCCCGCACGTGCAGCAGCTTCACCGTCGTCTCGCCGAAGTACTTGCTGGTCGCCTTGAAGCTGTCCGAGGTGATCTTCCCGCGGAGGGTCATGTCGTCGGTGGTGATGACGTCTTCCAGCACCGGGTCGGATCGGTCGTCCGGCAGGGTGGCGGAAATGGCCTTGAAGATGGCGGCACACCGCTCGGCCACTTCGGGCACACTGTTCTGCGTGCCGGCCTTCACCAGCGGGATGGCGTACTCGCCGAAGCCGACGAGCGACTTCTGCGCGGCCTCGCGGGTGCGGAAGTCCGGCGACCCGAGGTCGTCGAGCGCCCGCCGCACCTTCACCTCCACGCCCTCCGGGTAGCGGAAGCCCATTTCAATCTTCCGCGCGTCGGCCAGCGGCACGGTCATCGGGCCGAACTTGGTCTGCACCGTGACGGCCGACACGCCGACGGTCAACCGCACCACGCTGCCGTCCTCGAACCGGCACTCGTACTCCGGCTCCCGCGGGGCGACCGGCTTGTCGTCGGCGGCCGTGGCGACCGACGTGGCGAACAGCACCAGGGCGAACAGGCGGCGGGTCATGGGTCGGCTCCTCCGGAGGGCGGCCCGATTGTACCCGACGCCGGCGGCACAACCCAACAGGTCGTTACGTCCGGGCGGTGGGGTGCCTCGGTTTGGGCAACTTGGCGAGCCGAGCACCGTCAGGTGCCGGGTTCGAGAGTA
>JANNVG010000285.1:0-3603 GCA_031414395.1 Fimbriiglobus sp. | reverse complement strand
CCAGGTTCCAGGTTCCAGGTTCCAAGTTCGGAACGCCGGGCCTGAGGTCAACTTGGAACTCGGAACTTGGAACTCGGAACTCGCCGCTCACCACACGGTGGCCAGCACCTCGCCGCCCACCTTCGCCTTCTTCGCCTGGCGGTCGGACATCACCCCGCGGCTGGTGCTCAGGATGGCGATGCCCAGGCCGTCGAGGACGATCCGCACCTCTTTGTACCCCTGGTACACGCGGCGGCCGGGCTTGGAGTAGCGGGCGATGTGGCGGATCACCTTCTCGCCGTCCGGCCCGTACTTGAGGAACACCTGGAGGACGATGTGGGCCTCGCCCATGTCGGTCGTCTCCTGGAACTCCTTGCCGCCTTCCGTCTCGACGTACTTGCCGACGCGGTAGCCGAGGACGAACCCCTCGTCCGTCAGCACCTTGGCGACGGCCACCTTCAACTTGGTGGCCGGCATGTCCACCGCCGGCCGCTCGATGTTGCTGGCGTTGCGGATGCGGGTGAGCATGTCCGCGATCGGGTCGGTCATCATGTTGGGGGTACCAGGTTCCAAGTTCCAGGTCCCAAGTTCGACAACTCCCGGCCCGTGTTGGTCGCTCGACCGCGGGTGCGGGAGCGGGCGTCAACTCGGACCCTGGAACTTGGAACCTGGAACTTCGGGTGGGTTTACCAGGACGCCTTGCGGACGCCGGGGATGAGGCCGCTGCTGGCCATGTCGCGGAAGATAATGCGGCACACGCCGAACTTGTTCAGGAACGCGCGGGGGCGGCCGGTCACCTTGCACCGCTTGCGGATCTTGATCAGGTCGCGGGGGCGGAGGATCTTGCTCTTGTCCCGCTGGTCTTCCGGCTTGGCCAGTTCGGCCTTGTGCGCGTCGACCGCGGCCAACTGCTTGCGGTAACGAGCCATCTTCGCGGTAGTGGACATGAAACAAACACCTCGCCTGTCGGCCTGGGGCGGTGGGGTGGGGTCATTCGGGTGGGGCTGTCGTAGCGGCGTTCCGACCCGGACGAGCGGGCCGGCCGTTCCGCGAACCTGCACACCAAGAAAGCTATGCTAGTGCCGAACGTCGGCAGGGCAAGGGCATTTTGCCAAGTGCAAGCAGGGGGAAGCCTCGCCACCCGCCGGGTTCACCGCCGAACGGTACACTTCGGAAGACTCTTCTCCAGTTCCTTCTTGCCCGCCTCCGTGACCTTCGTGGAGGTGAGATCGACGTCGGTCATCGTCTTGAGCGCGGCGAGTTCCCTCGCCCCCGCGTCCGTCACCTTCGTGCCGCTCAGGTTCAGTTCGGTGAGCGTTTTGAGCACGACGAGTTCCTTCATTCCCGCGTCGGTGACGGCCGTGTCACGCAGGTCGAGGGACGTGAGGCTCCTGAACGGGGCGAGGTCCTTCAACCCGGCGTCCGTCACCTTCGAGACGGCCAGATCGAGTTTCGTGAGCGACGTCAACGGGGCGAGGTGTTTCAAGCCGGCGTTCGTGATCGTATTCGGCAGGTTCAACTCGGTCAGATTTTTGAACGGGGCAAGCTCCTTCAACCCGGCGTCCGTCACCTTGGTCCCCGCCAGGTTGAGAACCTTCAGGCTGGTCAGCGGGGCGAGTTCCTTGAGACCGGCGTTCGTCGCCTCCTTCGCCTCCAGGTTCACTTCAATCACAGGCTGGCCCGGTTGCTTGGCATCGCGGATCACTTGACCCCCGAGCTTCTCGACGTACTTCACGGCCCTGTCTTCGGCGTCGTCGGCGCGCACGGCGATCGTCGTCACCGACAATACGAGCAGTCCGGCCAGCAGACGACACATGGTGAACCCCCGGACGCGGGTGAGTGGTGCCTCAGGAACGAACCGGGCCGCGTGAATGAGGGTTATGACACCCCCCGCCCACGCGGCCCGATACGTTCTACCCGATCAGACTCACTCCCGGAAGGGCATGCCGAACTGCTTGAGCAGTTCGCGGGCCTCTTCGTCGCTGCGGGTGCTGGTGCAGATGGTGATGTCCATGCCCTGCGTGAAGTGGACTTTGTCCGGGTCCACTTCGGCGAACACCATCTGCTCGGCCAGACCGAGGCTGTAGTTGCCGTTGCCGTCGAAGCTCTTCGGGTTGACCCCGCGAAAGTCGCGGATCCGCGGCAGGGCCAGGTTGATGAAGCGGTCGAGGAACTCGTACATCCGCTTGCCGCGGAGCGTGACACGGCAGCCGATGTCGTACCCCTGGCGGAGGCGGAAGGTGCTGATGGCCTTCTTCGCCTGCGTCACTTGCGGCTGCTGGCCGGCGATCAGCTTGAGCTGGTCCACCGCCTCGGTCATGCGGTTCTTGTCTTGCAGGGCTTTGCCCACGCCCATGTTGATGCTGATCTTGGTCAGCCGGGGCAGGCTCAGCTTGTTCGTGCGGCCGAACTTGGTGGCCAGGGCGGGCAGGATTTCTTTCAGGTAGCGGTCGTGCAGGCGGGCCATCGGGTTGCCTCCGGGTGCCCGAATGCGCCCCCATCACGACGGGAGCAGCAGGCACCGAGTGCGAAAAGTAGCAAGTGGGAAGTAGCGAGGAGCAAGTTCAGAGGGGAGCGAGGGCAAGTGAAGTCGAAGGGCTGTTCCCTTCACTTGCCCTTTGCTACTTGTCACTTGCTACTTGCATATTTGGGGTTCGGCTTGCTCAGAGTGCGGAGGCGGGCGCCGCTCTTCTTGGCGTACAGCTCTTTCGTGCCGTCGGGCAGGTAGCGGGTGCCGACGCGGGTGGGCTTGTTCGTCTGCGGGTCGATGAGGGCGACGTTCGACACGGCGACCGCCATCTCCTTGCTCAGGCGACCGCCCTGCGGGTTCTTCCGCGACGGCTTCAGGTGCTTGTACACCAGGTTGACGCCCTGCACCACCAGCTTGTTGTCGGCCCGCCGCACGCGGAGCACCTTCCCCCGCTTGCCCTTGTCGTCGCCGGCGAGGATTTCGACGGTGTCGTCTTTGCGGATGAACATTTGGAGTCCTCAGTCACCAGTCATGAGTCATGAGTGTTGAGCCGGGCACCGTCGCCGGGAGTTCGCATCGCGGAGGGGGCTAATCACTAGTGACTTATGACTAATGACTGGTGACCCGGTCAGACCACTTCGGCGGCCAGGCTGATGATCTTGCCGAACTTCGTCCGCATCTCGCGGGGGACGGCCCCGAAGATGCGGGTGCCGCGGGGGTTGTCGTCGTTGTCGAGCAGCACCAGGGCGTTGCTGTCGAACCGCACGTACGACCCGTCCTCGCGGCGGGTGGCGATCTTGGTGCGGACGATGACGCCGCGGACCACGTCACCCTTCTTCACGTCCGAGCCGGGCAGCGCCTTCTTCACGCTCGCCTTGATGATGTCGCCCATGTAGGCCACCCGGCGCTTGCTGCCGCCGAGCACCTGAATGCACATCACCTCTTTGGCGCCGGTGTTGTCGGCCACGTCGAGGTACGAATACATCTGAATCATGTGTCACCTGGACGTTACGGCCGTCGACGGTTGGGGCGTTGTAGCCGGGGGGGGAGGCCCCCGGAAGCCCACCCGGGGGGGCGGCCCCCGCGACAGTGACCTGGGGGCGCGGGCCGCGGGGGGGGGGCCGTTCGGGGCCGGCCCCGCCCCCTGCAGGGTG
>JANNVG010000284.1:0-11502 GCA_031414395.1 Fimbriiglobus sp. | reverse complement strand
CACGTCGTGAACCCGGCGGGTGGGGGGGACTGCCGACTTCCTCCGGCACACGCTTGGGATCACCGCCGGGGCGTTCCGTCGGATGCGAGCGCATTTCGACTCGCCGGCACGTCGGCATTCACCGTTCCTTCGCGCGGGCTGAGTAGACGCCCCGCCGACCGGCGATAGGATGAGTGTTTGCTTTCCGCCCGGCCGGTGAACCTGTGCGGTTCCGGGCGGGTCGTACCTGCACACCCCAGTGAGCTACGGCTCCCGGCAGCGGACGAGTGCCCGCCGCCGACTGTCCCCCCCTTTTCCCCGGCCGTCGTGCCGGGGCAGGCGAACGATGCTCGACAAAGTACGCAACATCGGGATCATGGCCCACGTGGACGCCGGCAAGACCACCACGACGGAGCGGATCCTGTACTACAGCGGGACCAAGCACAAGGTCGGGGACGTGGACGACGGCGACACGACCACCGACTTCGACCCGCTCGAGCGGCAGAAGGGCATCACCATCAACAGCGCCGCCGTGTCCATCGACTGGAAGGACCACGACGGCAACGACATGGCCATCAACATCATCGACACCCCCGGGCACGTGGACTTCACGGCCGAGGTGGAGCGGAGTTTGCGCGTCCTCGACGGGGCGGTCGGGGTGTTCTGTGCCAAGGGCGGCGTGGAAGTGCAGAGCGAGACGGTGTGGCGGCAGGCGACCAAGTACAAGGTGCCGCGGCTGGCCTACGTGAACAAGCTCGACCGCATGGGGGCCAACTTCTGGGCGTGCGTCGAGCAGATGAAGACGAAACTGCACGCCAACCCGGTGGTGGTGACGATCCCCGCCGGCCAGGACGACAAACTCGAAGGCATCATCGACCTGATCCGCATGAAGCTGATCACCCGCAACACGGACGACAAGACGCACCGCGAGTTCTACACGACGGACATCCCGGAGAAGTACGCGGCCGAGGCCGACAAGCGGCGGGCGGAGATGCTCGACGGCGTCAGCCTGGCGTCCGACGAGATCATGGAGGCGGTGCTCGAGGGCAAGGACGTGAGCGTGCCGCAGATCCTGACGGCGCTCCGCAAGGGGACGCTGGAGAACACCTTCACGCCCGTCCACTGCGGCAGCAGCAAGATGTTCCACGGGGTGCAGCAGTTGCTCGACCTGGTGGTGGACTGCCTGCCCAGCCCGCTCGACCGCCCGCCGGTGAACGGCACCCACCCGAAGACGAAGGAGGTCTTCCTCCGCAAGCCGGACGCGAGCGAGCCGATGAGCGCGCTGGCGTTCAAGACGGTGGCCGAGACGAACGGCGACCTGGTGTACATCCGGGTGTACAGCGGCGAACTGAAGCCGGGCGAGACGTACACCAACACCACCACCGGCAAGCGGGAGCGGATCGCCCGCTTCTACCGCATGATGGGCGACAAGCGGGTGAACCTGGACAAGGCCGGCCCCGGCGACATCGTCGCCGCCATGGGGTTGGCCGACACGTTCACCGGGAACACGCTGTCCGACGTGGACCAGCCGGTGGCGCTGGAGGCCATCCAGTTCCCCAAGCCGGTCATCTCCCAGTCGCTGTCGTTCAGCAAGCTGCTGGACGCCGGCAAGGTGGGCGAGGCGCTGAACCGGCTGGTGCGGGACGACCCCACCCTGAAGACGCACACGGACGACGAGACGAAGGAGACGATCCTGTCCGGCATGGGCGAGCTGCACCTGGAGATCAGCATCGAGAAGCTGAAGCGGGCGGTGAACATCAAGCAGGAGGACACCGAGAGCGTGAAACTCGGTCGCCCGCGGGTGGCCTACCGCCAGAGTCTCGCCCGCATGGTGGACTTCGAGTACAAGTTCCAGAAGCAGACCGGCGGGCGCGGCAAGTTCGCCGTCATCGCGGTCAAGTACACCCCGATGACGCCCGAGCAGGTGGAAGAGAAGGTGAAGGAGATCGAGGAACTGGGCGACCCGAAGATCAAGCCGGACCCGAACAACGTGTACTTCGTGAACGCCATCACCCAGGGGGCGATCGACAAGCAGTACATCCCGAGCGTGGAGGAAGGCCTCCGGGAAGAGGCGAAGAAGGGTTACAAGTACCCCTTCCCGTTCGTCGACCTGGAGTTCGAACTGTACTTCGGCAAGATGCACGACGTGGACTCGTCGCAGGACGCCTTCTACCTGTGCGCGCGGGAGTCGTTCCGCGAGGCGCAGAGCAAGGCGGGCATCCAACTGCTCGAGCCGATCATGAAGGTGGTGGTGGTGTGCCCGAAGGACTACCAGGGGAGCATCACCGGGAACATCAGCAGCAAGCGGGGGGTGATCGAGGAGACGAGCGAGGAGATGGGCGTGGCGCAAGTGACGGCCAAGGTGCCGCTGGCCAACCTCGTCGGGTACACGTCCGACCTGCGGTCGGCCACCAAGGGGCAGGCCAGCTTCAGCATGGAGTTCAGCCACTACGCCCCGGTGCCGGTGGAACTGGCCGACCTGCCGCCGGGCACCGTCCGCGAAGGGCGGTAGTCGCCGACTGACCGCGAGCAACCCCCGAACCCCGGCCGCAACGCCGGGGTTCTTGCATTTGTCGGACCCGGAATTTCTGTCACAATCTGTACTTGACAGATAAGCCCCCCCCCCCCGTTACAACTACACCTGTCGGTATCACCGTGACTCACACCATGAACCGGAGGACGGGGAATGAACACGCGATTCGGGTTGATCGCCGCGGCGGTTTTGACCATGACGGCAGTGTTCGGAGGGACCGTTCGATGTGCCAACCCGACGGCGATTGTCTCGGCTGCCTCTGGCTACACTGCTGGCAACCCGGCGACCGCGAACCCATCCGGTTTCTTCACTGTGGACAAAAAGACAGTGGCGACCGACCAGTTCCAGGTGGTGGTCGATTACGGACAACTGGTGAACGGCGCGTTCGTCCCCTGGGGTCAAGGTCCGGCGGCGGTTACGGTGGGTATCGTCACCCAGGTGAACGTGCAGAATTACACCTGGGGACCAGCCGGGCAGGTGAATCTGGTCAACCCTCCGACGGACCTCCAGGTTCGCGCTCGAGTTCAGTTTCGAATCGCCAACAACGTTGCTTGGTCCGACATTGGCACTGGATATGGGCCGTGCCCGTAATGCCGGATGCCATGTAGCAATCCACAACTTGCAGTTGGTGGCACTCTCACGGAGGAACAGTGATGTCCAATCGCCGGGGGATGACTCTGGTCGAACTCCTTGTGGTCCTCGCCATCTTGGCCATCCTCATTGGTCTCCTACTGCCGGCCGTGCAGAAGGTGCGGGAAGGAGCAGCGCGCATGCAGTCGTGCAACAACCTGCGTCAGATCGCTCTCGCCACTCACCAAGTGGCCGAATCGCTTGATGGGCGGTTGGGTGGGGTGGCGAAACCGAACCCCGCAAATGTCCATGAAAACTCGATCATCAATGCATCCACCGATGGGTACTCCGGAATGCCGCCCCACTGGTACGTCATCCGGTTGCTCGACGGCGAGCATGTGGTCCGCCCGAATCGGGAAACGACAGGCATCCGGCCCTATCTCATAAGCCCCGGCGACCCGACGAACCCGATGGCCGCGCGGATGGCCAGGAATTCGCAAGGGGAGTCGGTCTTTCTGTACGGGGGCCCAACGAGTTATGCCTTCAACATGACCGCGTTCGCCGGCCCGGTTCGATTCCCACACAGCATCCGAGACGGCACGTCCAACACCATCGCCTACGCCGAGCGGTATTTCACAACCATGCGGTTGGACTTCCTTTCCACATTGCCGCCGGGCGTTTCGTTGCCGTACTCCTGGCTCCAGCACGGGTGCATGAACCCGGCCTACGACGACATCATCCCCGGTCACCTCAACAACCTCGGCGACCGGAGGGCGAGTTTTGCAGATGCCGGGTGGGGTGATGTGATTCCGGTCACATCGGGCCTGGCGGCGGTGTCTCGGCCGTCGGTGCCGGGACTCACTTTCCAACTCCGTCCGGCACCGGTGGAGGCGGACATGCGGATTCCCCAGACGCCGTTCTCGGCCGGGCTGCCGGTGGCGATGTTCGACGGCAGCGTCCGCACCGTCCGGCCGGGGGTCAGCCCGGAGGTGTTCTGGGGGGCGGTGACTCCGGCCGGCGGCGAGGTCGGTTCGCTCGACTGACACAAGACGTAAAGGCCACACTCGAACCCCGGCGGCAACGCCGGGGTTCGTTTCGTTCGCGGCACGGATCGGGCAAACTGAACCGTGACCCCAGAGGGCGACCCGTGACCCCGACCCTGACCGATCACGTGTGGGCCATCCGGGAATGGGTCACCTTCCCCGCCGTACAACGGCAATAGGACACCACCCGGAAGAGTTGACCGCCGGATTTGGTTTCAGTGAGTCCGCCCGACCGCCGCATTCGCCGTAAGTGCTTGGCCGGCATGGGTGGTACCGGAATTCGGGAGTGGGTCCGCGGAGGGGTGGGTGGGAACGTGCCGGACCCACTTCCGGCGTCGGGTCGGGGGAACGTGGTGGAAATGGAAATGGTCTGCCCTTCTGGCAGTCGGACGCCCCCTTCACCCCCTTCTCATGTAATGGGCGGCTAAACTGTGTGTTAGCATTTCGTTTGACACCCGCACTCGCCGAGGGCCGTCCATGCCCGCCCGCCGCTTCGCCGTTCCCGTCGCCCTCCTGCTCGCCGGCGTCGGCTTCGCCGCCGACAAGCCGACCGCCGACGACCAAGCCCGCTTCTTCGAGAACAAGATCCGCCCCGTTCTGGTGGCACAGTGTTATTCCTGCCACAGCGCCGACACCCCGAAAGGGGCGAAGGGCGGGCTGAAACTCGACACCGCGGCCGGGCTGAAGGCCGGTGGCGACAGCGGGCCGGCGGTGGTGGCCGGCAGCGCCAAGAAAAGCCCGCTCGTGAACGCGCTGAAGGCCAGCGGTGGGATGAAGGTGATGCCGCCCAAGGGCAAACTCGACGATGCCGTCGTCGCCGACTTCGAGAAGTGGGTGAATGACGGTGCGCTGGATCCCCGCAAGGACACCGGCGGCAAGCCCGACGTGAAGGTGGTCGCCGACCCGAACAAGGGCAAAGACCACTGGGCGTTCCAGCCGGTGAAAGAGCCGAGCGTACCGAAGGCGAGTGCGTGGGCGACGAGTCCGGTCGATGCGTTCGTGTCCGCCGGGTGGGCCGACAAGAAGCTGGTGCCCGTGGCCGATGCCGACAAGCGGACGTTGATTCGCCGCGTGACGTTCGACCTGACCGGCCTGCCGCCGGCGCCCGCCGACATCGACGCCTTCCTGAAAGACACCTCGCCGACCGCCTTCGAGAAGCTGGTGGACAAACTGTTGGCCAGCCCCGCGTTCGGCGAGCGGTGGGGCCGGCACTGGCTGGACGTGGCCCGGTACGCCGAGAGCAGCGGGAAAGAGCAGAACGTGTTCTACCCGCACGCCTGGCGGTACCGCGATTACGTCATCAAGGCGTTCAACACCGACATGCCGATTGATCAGTTCTTCAAAGAGCAATTGGCCGGCGACCTGCTGGACAGCAAGGACGACACCGACAAGGCGAACAAGACCATCGCCACCGGCTTCCTGGCGATGGGGCCGAAGTCGCACAACGAGCGGAACCGCAAGCAGTTTGAACTGGACGTGGCCGACGAGATGATCGACGCCTTCAGCCAGGGGATGCTCGGGCTGACGGTGGCGTGCGCCCGCTGCCACGACCACAAGTTCGACCCCATCCCGACCAAAGACTACTACGCCGTCGCCGGCATCTTCACCAGCACCGACCTGAAGATCGGCAACAGCGGCACGGTCGGCGGACGGGGCGGCATCCCGGCGGCCAAGTTGCCCGACGGTGCCGACGTGCCCGTCGGCCCGACGCTCAGCAAGGCCGAAGTGGTCAAGCTCCGCGAGCAGGCGGACGACCTGAAGAAGCAGCGGGACGAGGCCCTGGCGGAGATGCGGAAGAACCAGGACGCGGGCATCCGGCTGGTCGGCATCACCACCCGCCTCGGCGTGATCGAGAGCCAAGTCGAGCAGTATGACACCGACAACAACCACAAGAAGATCGCCATGGCCGTGGGCGACCGCACGTTCACTAAGGACATGCCGATTCACCTCCGCGGGGAGACGGACAAGACGGGCGAGACGGTGGCCCGCGGGTTCGTGCAAGTGCTCGGTAACGCCGGGGTGAAGATCCCCCGCGGCACCAGCGGTCGGAAGGAACTGGCCGACTGGGTGGCGAGCGCGAAGAACCCGCTGACCGCCCGCGTGTACGCCAACCGCGTGTGGCTGCACCTGTTCGGCAAAGGGATCGTGACGACGCCCGACAACTTCGGCACCACCGGCACCGCCCCCAGCCACCCGCAGTTGCTGGATTACCTCGCCGGCACCTTCACCAAGAACGGGTGGAGCACGAAGAAGCTGGTGCGGGAACTGGTGCTCAGCCACACCTATCGGCTGAGTTCGGACTACCACCGCGGGAACGACGCGACCGACCCGGACAACGTGCAACTGTGGCGGATGAGCAAGCGGCGGCTGGACGCCGAGGAGATCCGCGACGCCATGCTAGCCGTGAGCGGCGACCTGGACGCCAAGCCGGCCGACGGCTCGCCGGTGGCCAAGCTGGCCGGCACCAGCCAGTTCCTCGGGCGGTTCATGGGCCTGGGCACGATGGACACGAACAAGCGGAGTGTGTACCTGCCGATCGTGCGGGAGAACGTGCCGGAGGCGCTGGAACTGTTCGACTTCCCCGACGCCAGCCTGGTGAGCGGGGCGCGGGACGACACGTCGGTGCCGGCCCAGGGGCTGTACATGCTGAACAGCCCGAAGGTGATGGGCTGGGCCGACGCCGCGGCGCAGAAGCTGAAGAAGTTCGACAGCGAGACGGAGAAGCTCCAGCAGGCGTTCAAGATGACCCTCGGCCGGATACCGACGACGAAGGAAGAGGCCGCCGCGACCACCTTCATGGCCAAGTTCAAGAGGACGGAAGGCCGCACTAAGAAGGCCGCCGACGTGGACAAGATGGCGTGGGCTGCCCTCGTGCAAGGGCTGTTCGCCACCTCCGAGTTCCGGTATTTGGATTGACCAGAGCAAGAGTCCTCACGCAGAGCCGCAAAGACGCAGAGAGGAAAAAATGACAGTTGCAAAAGCCAGTCACGGCTGACCCTGTTCTGTTTTCTCTGCGACTTTGCGGCTCTGCGTGAGGTTTCTGTTTCCGCCAGCGTGCCCTCTTCCACCCAACACACTCGCCGAGATCACTCCCATGCTCCGCTTCGCCACCACCCCGGACCACCTGTCCCGCCGCACCGCCCTCCAACTGTCCACCTGCGGGTTCGGGGCCGTCGCCCTCGCCGGCCTGCTCGGCCGGCAGGCCCAGGCCGCCGACGCCAAGGCCGATGACAGCCCGCTGTCACCGAAGAAGCCGCACTTCGCCGCGAAGGCGAAGCACGTCATCTTCCTGTGCATGCAGGGCGGGCCGAGCCACGTGGACACCTTCGACTACAAGCCGAAGCTGAAGGCCGAAGACGGCAAGGAGCCGCCGAAGGGCATCGGCCGCGGGTTCGGCGGGGGCAAGCTGCTCGGCTCGCCGTTCGAGTTCAAGAAGTCCGGCAAGAGCGGGCTGATGATCTCGGAGTTGTTCCCCAATTTGCAAAAAGTGGCCGACGACCTGTGCGTCCTGAACGGCATGCACACCAATGTGCCGGCCCACCCGCAGGCGTTCCTGACCCTGCACACCGGCACGGCGCAGTTCGTGCGGCCGAGCCTGGGGGCGTGGACGCTGTACGGCCTGGGCAGCGAGAACCAGAACCTGCCCGGCTTCGTCAGCATCAACCCGCCGACCGGCAACGGCGGGGCGCAGAACTACGGCAGCTCGTTCCTGCCGGCGGTGTACCAGGGCACCACCATCAGCGCCGGCCGCGGCGGGCCGGGCGGGGTGAGCAACATCAGCAACCCGAAGCTGAGCACCGAGGGGCAGCGCGAGCAACTCGACTTCATCCAGTCGCTGAACAAGGAGAAGCTGGCGAAGGACAAGGAGAACAGCCAGGTGGACGGCGTCATCGGCAGCTACGAACTCGCCTTCCGGATGCAGAAGGACCTGCCGAAGGTGATGGACCTGAGCACCGAGAAGAAGGAGACGCTCGACCTGTACGGCATCGGTGCGGGCGGCGGCGGCGGTGGCGGTCGGCCGGGCGGCGGCGGGTTCGGCGGGCAAGGTGGAGGCGACAGTTTCGCCCGCCAGTGCCTGCTCGCCCGCAAGATGGTCGAGGCCGGCGTGCGGTTCGTCGAGTTGACTTACGGCAACTGGGACCAGCACCGCAACCTGAAGGCCGACCTGGAGAAGCACGGCGAGAACATCGACAAGGCCATCGCCGCCCTGCTGACCGACCTGAAGCGCCGCGGCATGTTGAAGGACACGCTGGTGGTGTGGTGCGGCGAGTTCGGCCGCACGCCGTACGCGCAGGGCACCGACGGCCGCGACCACAACAACAAGGGGTTCAGCGCGTGGATGGCCGGCGGCGGGGTGAAGGGCGGCATGAGCTACGGCGCGACGGACGACTTCGGGTACGAGGCGGTGAGCGGGAAGGTCCACATCCACGACTTCCACGCCACCATCCTGCACCTGCTGGGGCTGGACCACGAGAAGCTGACGTACAAGTACGCCGGCCGCGACTTCCGCCTGACCGACGTGAAGGGCGAAGTGGTGAAAGAGGTGATCGCGTGAGGCCCGTCTTGTAGGGCGGGTCGAGCGGCCGGGGCGGTGGGTGGGGTTGCGTCCCACCCAGTTCGCACGGGCGGGTCGGTCGCGCCGGCCGCTCGACCCGCCCTACACGAACGCATCGCTCACTTCGTCTTCGCCGGCGGCAGGTACACCTCGGGCAATCCGGCCTTCTTCGCCGACTCGTTCACCTTCTTCAGGTCGTCGCCGGTCAGCTTGTCGAACTCGCCCACGTACCCGCCGAGCACCTTCGCCAACTCGCCCTCCATCTCCTTTTGCGCCTTGGTCGGCAGTCCTTCACCGTCGATGGCGTTGCCTAGCAGCCACGTCAGTTGCGAGTACAGCATGGCCCCCGGCTTGGCCGCGAACACGTCGTACACGACCTTCGCCTTCGGGTTGTGCAACTTCTCCTCCAGCGTGGCCAGCTTCTTGGCGAACGCCGCCTCGTCCTTCAGTTGCTGCTCGGCCGCCTTGTCGTCCTTGAACAGGTCCTTCCGCACGCCGATCTGCTTCTGCACCGCCCGCAGTCGCAGCACGGTGTCGGTGAGCTGCTGGATGTGGTCGCGGAGTTGTAGGGCGAAGGCTTCTTGGGCCGCGGCACCACTCGACGACGCCTCGGTGAGCTTCTTCTCGAACCCATTCAGCCCGGCTTCGGGGAATCGGATCTGCCCACTCCGGTTGCCGAGTTGGCCGGTGAGATCGGCGAGCAAGGCTTTCTCCGCTAGCGAGGTCTGCCCGCGAGTGTCGGCCTTCACCTCCACCGCCGTCGTCTGCGTCTGCTTACCGACGGTCAGCTTGACCGTGTACTTGCCGGGTGCGGCGGGGATGCTCATGCCGGGGTTGCCGGCGTCCACCTTCGCGCCGGGGATGGTGTCGGCCCCGTCGTGCGTGAAGTCCCACACGAACTTGTTCAGCCCCTTCTCGGCCGGCATCTTGCGGGCCTTCTTCTCCTGGTTCTCATCGTCCTCGTCGTCTTCATCCACCCCCTCACTGGCGTTCGGGGTTCCAGGCTTGTCCTTCTTCGCCTTCTTCTCGGCCTTGGCGATCACCTTGCCGGTGGCGTTCAGCACCTCCAGCGTCACGTCCTCCTTCGGCTCGTCCTTCAGGTGGTACCACACCACCGCGCCGTAGTCGGGGTTCTTCGTGCTCGTCGCCCGGTTCGGGAAGATGCCGCCGGCACCGAGCGCCCACTTCGTCGCCGGTTGCACGTCGTACAGGTGGGCCGGCTTGTCGGCGTTCGCCGGCTTCCAGTTCCGCACCACGGTCAGGTCGTCGAGGATCCAGATGCTGCGGCCGTGCGTGCCGACCACGAGGTCGTTGTCCTTCACTTGCAGGTCCGACACCGGCACCGTCGGCAGGTTCAGTTGCAGGCTCGCCCAACTGCCGCCGGCGTCGGTGCTGAACATGATGCCGCGTTCGGTGCCGAGGTACAGTTGGCCCTTCTTCTTCGGGTCCTCGCGGACGGCGTTGCAGTGCGTGCCGGCGTCGAGGCCGACGACGATGCGGGCCCACGTCTTGCCGAAGTCGGTCGTCTTCCACACGTGCGGGCGGTAGTCGTCCATGCGGTGGTTATCGACCACGAGGTACGCGGTGCCGGCGTCGTGCGGCGACGGTTCGATGCACTCGACCGTCCCCCAGTCCGGCAGCTCGGGCACGTTCGTCGTCAAATCCTGCCACGTCTTGCAGTCGTCCTTGCTCACCCACACCTTGCCGTCGTCGGTGCCGGCCCAGAAGACGCCCTTCTGCTTGGGCGATTCGCTGAACGCGAAGATGGTGCAGTACGTCTCCGCGCCGGTGTTGTCGCCGGTGATCGGCCCGCCGCTCCACTGCTGCTTCTGCTTGTCGTTGCGGGTCAAATCCTGGCTCGCCTTCTCCCACGTCTGCCCGCCGTCGGTCGTGCGGAACACGAAGTTGGCACAGTGATACACCGCGCCGGTGTGCTGGCTCACCAGGATGGGGGCGGTCCACTGGAAGCGGTACTTGTGCTTGGCCGGCTCGATGCCGCTCGGGTTGTACTGGGCGACCGAGATGTTGCGGGCCTGGTTCGTGCGGCGGTCGAACCGCGTCATGATGCCGCCGTACTCGCCGGCGTACACCACGTTCGGGTCTTTCGGGTCGCTCACCGCGTGCCCGGCCTCACCGCCACCGATGCGACCCCACATGCCCAATTCGATGCCCCCCGTCAGGCTGTTGCTCGGCCCGCTGCTGCTGCCGAGATCCTGCATACACCCCATCACACGGTACGGCGTGTGGTTGTCGGCGTGAACGTGATAGAACTGCGTGATCGGCAGCGGCGGGGCGAACCACGTCTTGCCGCCGTCGGTGGAGATGTTCACCCCGCCGTCGTCGGCACTCACCATCCGCTTCGGGTTGGTCGGGTCGAACCACACGTCGTGGTAGTCGCCGTGCCGCCCGCCGTTCGTCTTCTTGAACGACTTGCCGCCGTCAGTCGATTTCAGCATCGGCACCTGCGGCGCCCAGATCTCGTCCGCGTTCTTCGGGTGAACGGTGAGCGTGCTGTAGTACCACGCCCGCTGGCGGATGGCGCGGTCGTCGGTGGCCAGGGTCCAGTTCTCCCCGCCGTCGTCGGAGCGGAACAGCCCGCCCTTCTCGGCCTCGATCACGGCGTACACGCGGCTCGAATCCGACGGGGCGACGGCCACGCCCACCCGTCCCCAGATGCCTTCGGGCAGGCCGTTCTTTTTGTCTTTGCGAGCCGCGCCCGCAAGGGGGCGGTGTTAGGCCGCCCCACCCGTTGGGGCGCGGCGCGTGGGGGTCACTGGAACCCCGGTGTCACCCCCCGCGCGGGTCACGGACACGGCGCGGCC
>JANNVG010000283.1:0-2416 GCA_031414395.1 Fimbriiglobus sp. | reverse complement strand
ATTGTGTGGGTCACGGGGGGTTCGTTTTCCGGGGGGTGGTTTTAGCTTCTTGGGGGCTCATAACCGCCCCGCCGTTCGCCACACGTGACCCACCGAGTTTCCGCCGCGCCAACGCCAACGCGCCGTGGATGACCACCTCCTCGCCGAGCGCCGCCGGCACGATGTCGGTCAGCCCGGCGAGTGCCTGCATCCCGCGTTCGGCGACGTACCGGCGGATCGGCTCGAAGAACAGTTCATCGCCGATGAGCGACACCCCGCCGCCGATGATGACCCGCCGCGGGCAGAGCAGCTTGATGACGGTGCAGATGTTCTCCGCGAGGGCTTGCGTCGCCTCGTCGAGCAGGCAGCGAGCCGCAGTATCGTCCTCCTGAGCCGCTAGGGCGACATGTTGAGTCGTGATGGGGCTTGAACCGGCGTGCGCCCGAATGTTGCTCGTGTCGAACCCGTAGCCCTCCATCACAGGCAATCCGCGGACGATCCCAGGGCCCGAGGCGTACTCCTCGAGAATCTCGCCCTGACGTGGAGTCTTCAGCGGGTACGCCGGTCGCACATGTCCGATCTCCGCAGCACCCTTACCCACACCGCGGTAGATGTCGCCGTCGATGATGAGACCGCCGCCGACGCCCGTGCCGACGGTGATGTAGAAGATCGGACTCAGCCCTTTCCCGGCCCCGAACAGCGCTTCGGCCAAGCCCGCTACGTCGGCGTCGTTGCAGATGACGGTCGGCAAATGAAGCAGTTCGGTGAGCCACGCGGCAAGGGGGAAACCGTCCCAACCGGAGATGTGGTGTGACTTGATGACCGACTGCGTGGCGTCGTCGGTCGGCCCGCCGAACCCGACGCCCACGCCCTTCAACTGCGAGCGGTCCACGTTCGCCTGGGCCAGCAGTTCGGGCACCGCCGCCACGATCTGACGGCGGATGCCCTCCCCGCCGGCGGCACGGTCCACGCTCCCCCGCCACAGGGCGGCGATGCGGCCATCGCCCGCCCCGAGGCCGAGTTGCAGTTTCGTCCCGCCGATCTCGACGCCCAGATACATCACTTCACCAGCTTGCAGTCTTCGAGCGTGACGGTGCCGTCCAGCCCCACGCACTTCCCGCGGTAGGTGAGCACCTTGCCGAAGGTGTAGCTCAGTGCCTCCCGCTTCTCGTCCGCACCGATCAGACACACAACCTCTTTGCCTTTTTCCCCGAGAACGATCGAGGGGGTGTCGGTGCCGAGCAATTTCATGCGGTAGATCGGGCCGGTCACTTCGATCACCTTGTCCTTGTACTTCGTGTCGGCCGCGTCCTCGTCGTCGGCGAACGCTTTCGCCAAGTCTGCCGCCTTCACCGCGTTCGCTCCGGCTCCCGGCTTCGGCCCGGTCGGGGTCGCCTTCCCACTCGTCGGCGTGGTGCCGCTCGGCTTGCTCGGCCCGCCGGGCATGACGATGCAGTCGTTCAGTTCGACGTCGAACACGACCAGGCCGGCGCACCGCCCGCGGACGGTGACGGTCGTGCCGGGGGTCAGGCCGGACACCGCCGCCCGTTGCGTGCTGGCGAAGTGGCAGTCCACGCTGGCGAGGTTCACGCCGTCCAGCTCGACCGAGATGTCGCTGACGCCGCCGAGGTCCGACACCAGTTTCACCCGCCCCGTCACCTCGACCACTTTGCCCTTGTACTTGGCGTCGGCCGCCGGTTCGTTGTTCTTGAACTCGGCCACGAGGTCGGCGGCAGGCAGGCTCGCGGCGACCGGGTCGGACGGGGAGACGGGACTGCCCGTACTCCCGCCGGGGGTGGTGGGGGTGGTGGCGGCGAGGACGGTGAAGAGGAGGAGCCAGAGGAGCGAGATGAGGATGGCGACTGCCCCCAGGATGGTGCCGGCGAGGGGCAGCCCGCTGCCCACTCGCCCGTTCGACCCCTTGGCCAGAACGAGGCCGATGACACCGAGCGTGAGGACGACGACCCCGCCGATGATGCCGAACACCCACCCGCAACACGGGACGAAGGTGACCGCCACCGACGGGATGCCGCCGACCAGCGCGAGGATGCCGAGCACGCTCGCCTGCTTGGCCGGCGGGCCGGTGTCGTCGCGGTCGCGCCGCCGCGGGCGGTCGTCATTCCGGGAACGCCGCGGGCGGTCGTCGTCGCGGTCGCGGCGTGGGCGGTCGTCGTTGCGGTCGTCGCGGTTGTCACGGTTGTCACGGTCGTCGTCGCGGTCGCGGGCCATCGATGAATCCTCGGCGGGAGGGTCGGCGTAATGTACACGCGAGACGCCCGGCGTGTACCCGTTTTCACCTTCTGCCGCCGAAGTGCGTGACGGCTCACGCGGCCCGCAGCGACACCTTCCCGCCGGCCGCTTCCAGCTTCGCCTTCACCTGCACGGCGTCGGCCTTGCTCAACCCCCGGCGGACGACCACCGGGGCGGTCGGGGATCG
>JANNVG010000282.1:0-4942 GCA_031414395.1 Fimbriiglobus sp. | reverse complement strand
TGCGACTGGCTGCTGGCCCCCGCCGAAGAGGCCGCGTGGCGCAAGCTGCTGCAATTGCAGCCCCTCTCCCCGGCGGAATCTTCCCTCTCCGAGGGCCTGGCCGAGGTCGAACGCCGGGCGCATCAGGCTCAGGCCATCGCCGTCGAAAATCAGTGGCTCCTCGACATCGCCCTCGATCACCTGACCCTCGCCCGCGTCGGGCTGCTCCGGGCCATCCTGGCCGGCCCGCTGCCGCAGCCCACGCTCGACCTGCCCCACGTCCCCGCCGCCCTCAACGGCCTCCGCGCCGCAGGGCATGTTCAAGAACTCCCGCGCGGCCTGCTCACCGCGGCGCTTGATCCCTTCGTCCGCAGGGAGCATGACCTCCGTCGGCACCACCTCCCCCGGGTGCGCGGCCGACTGCCGCAATTGGGTGGTGCCGCTGGTGTTGCCCAAGCCGCCGGACACGTTCTCGCCGCGGCGTGTCTGCCACTCGGGTTCGTCCTCCTCGGCCGCCCGTACCCGTACGACCTCAACCTGCCCCGGCAGTACGGGCGTGTTGGAGCCGGTCCTGTGGGCGCCACAACGAAACGACTGAAGCAGCTTGGACGCCCTCGACGGATCGCTCGCACAACTGGGGCGTCCCGGTTGGGTTATCGGTGGCCTCAGGCAGTCCCTCCTCCGCCCCTGTTTCGGCTTGGCATTCACGAACTGCGCCACGTTCGCCCGGCGGTCGAAAAAATCGGGTCGACCTGAGCCAAGAAGCATTCAGGGGTGGTCTCGTTCCACACCCGCTCGTGTGGGTGTTCCGAGAGCGGAGGCACGCCTTGCCTGGCCAGAGAGTGACGTGGGACCGTGAATTCCATCGCACGCCGTAGCGGAATCGTGTCGCCGACGGAACGCCCCGTCAAGTGGTCCGCGTGTACGACTACCGGCCCGAGGGAACCGTGCGCAGGACTGGCCAATGTGACCCGCGTGCCAGTGGATGAGTTCCGGTGCAGTTGAGGACACGACTGCGCCGGAAGTCATCCATTCCTGCTCAGCACGAACAACTCCGGATTTTCAGATGGAATAGCGGTGCTGGGTGAGAGGGCGCACGTCCGGCGGTAATTCCTTCAGCAATTCCGACACCTTCGGCGAGAAGTCGAACATCACGGAGTTGCTCGGCTGAACGCACGGTTACGGCTTCTTCGCAGATTTCGTCTTCCCCTGTTTCACGGACCCGTTCGCAGTCGGCTCAGAGGACTGAGCACCCGGCACGATAGAAGCAGTTGGCGGGGCGAGCGATGCAGGCAGGTGCTTCCCGTGACGATCGCGGAGGTACTGGAGGCCGTCGGTCGCCGACAGTTCGGTATCCAACTCCTTAAGGAAGAACTCGTACCGTCGCTTCGCCGCGGACACGATCTCCGCCCATGTCTTCACCCACACCTGCACGCCACCACGGTCTGCGATCATCCCATGCGGGCGATTCGCTTCGGTTCGCCGCCCTTCCGAGTACTTGTCGCACTCCACCCCGATGAGATACCATGTCCACCGAGTTTTCTGTCTGTCGAACCGCGTGTCGTCCTCGACCGTTTGGGCGTGGCTTTCGATCTGATTCAATTCATCGCTGCCGAGCCTCACCGACGACCGCTTCAGTTCGACGACGAGGTGCTCAAAGTCGTAGGGCGGGGTGCGGGCATAGGTGCTGTTCAGCAGCAAGTCGAGCCGGCTCTTCTTCCCGTCTCGGATATTGTGGATCACGCCGGTCTTCGGATCGAACGTTCGGTTCGTGTGCTTGGCGTGGGTTTCCAGCGCGTCCCGCAGGTACGCCTCCTGCCGGCCGAAGGCGTAGTCGTCCCCGAACAGCCACAACTCCTGGAGGAGGATCTGCTGCAACTGGTGCGGCTCGTTCACGTCGTCGGCGTGCGGGCCGAAGAACAGGTGGTGGGTGGACTCCAGGAACTTGAGCCGGTCCACCACCGTCTTCGCCGCGCGGATGACCGCCCCGAGGCGGGTGGTCTTGAGCCGCCCGGACAGGTCCGTTTGCTGGTCGGGGGTTAGGGCGAGCACTTGCTCCAGAATCTCGCACAGCGACCCGCTGTCGGTCTCGACGGCCTGCCTGAGCAGTTGGAACAGCAGCCGCCGGTTGGTCTTCGCCCCTTGCTGGAAGCCCGGTAGCAGGTCGTGAACGGCCTGGGCACACACGTCGAACACCTCGCGGCTGACTTTCTCGACCGGGTTCGCGGCCACCTCGGGGTATGGGTAAATCCCGTCCTTCCGCCACACCTCCACCAAGCCGCCGGCCTGGGCCGCGAGCCGGGTACGGAAGTGGTCTTCCAGGGCCTTCTTGACCGCCACCTTTAAGTTCCGCACCTCCACGCTCAGCTCGCCAAGATCCACCGCCCCCGACGAGATGAGCCGGTCCACGAACAGCGACTGGGCGTAGGCGGTGAACGAGAACGTCCGGGCCGTCGGCACCTCAAACTTCTCCCACTCGTGCTGAGCCACCTCTTCAGCGTCGCACAGGTACACCGACCGGGCGGACAGCCCGTTCCATTCGATCACCGTGAGCGACACGTCTTGGAGTTGACCGTCCTGGTCCGTCACCCTGAGCGTCAGTTTCTCCCGATGGGCGATGAACTCTTGCGGGTTCACCCGCTGACCGTCGAACCGGATATCCACGGCGTGCTGGACGAGGCCGAGCGCGAGCCTCTTCGACAGTTCTGCGACGACGTGCGGGGTGTCGAGCAGGTCCATGAACGGCCGGTCAATAGGCCCGATGTTGACTTCGACACCCGGCTTGCTCCCTTCAACCGGCTGGGGGTCATCGGTCTGGAACGGCTCGGGGCGCAATTTGTCGCCGTGGATCGTGTACTGGCGTGTCGAACCCCCCTCGGAATACCGGCTGATCCACTTGACGGTGTTGGCGAGCGCGAACGCCTTGAACCGTCCTCGGCCGAAGCGCCCACGAGGGATCCGACCGCCGGGGGTCTTCCGCATCGCCCGCTTGACCGAGTCGCCGATCATGGCAAACGTCTTGTCGAGTTGATCGAACGGAATCCCACACCCGTCGTCGACGATTTGAAGCCTGGAAACACTGCCCAGTACGTCGAGGGTTACGGTCACGGTAACCGACTTGGCGTCGGCGTCGTACCCGTTCCAGATCAATTCCTCGATCGCCTGGATCGCCGTCGCCCGCGCGAGCTTGTCGAGTTGGTCGGTACCCAGCTTTACGGCCAGTTGCTTCATGGTCGTCTCAACTTGCTGTTCCGGTAGTGAGTGAAGAGAATTCTACTCGACGGATGGTCTCCTTTTCGTCGCTCGGCTCGCGGATAGTGGCGGCTCCAGCAGCGTGGCCCGTGGACTGAGGGTGGTCGGACGGCGTGCAGAGCAAGGACCGTCGTGGTTGAGTGTTCAAACCTTGTCGTGCATCCAATTTGCCCAGCATGCAGAGAAGTTGCACACGTTCCGCCACTCGTTCATCTCGAACGCGCTGATCAAGGGTGTGCCGGTGGCGGTGGTGAAGGGGTGGGTGGGGCACGTCGGTGACGCGGTACTGAAGTTATACACGCACGTCCACGATCACGCCTCGCAGGCGGCGATGCGGGCGCAGACGGAAGCCAACCGGGAGCAGGCCGGGGGGATGAACCGCACGAATGTCGCTGGCGGCGGTTCAGCACAAATTCAGCCTAGCGACAAGGAGGTGGCGAGCGATGGCGAGGAAAAGTGAGTGGGTACAAAGGGTTACGTCGGGGTGGGTTAAACTCAGCGGAGAGGAAGGGATTCGAACCCTTGGTAGGGTTTTACCCCTACGCGGCTTTAGCAAAGCCGTGCTTTCGACCACTCAGCCACCTCTCCGGCAGGGCGAATCTTAGCAGCCGAATCGCCGGTCGGCAACACGACTGTCACCGCCACTTCCAGTTGCCTCGCGTGAACGTCCGCAGCCAGGTGGGGTCGAGGTGCTCGAACTCGCCGCGGCCGTCGGCCCACCGCAGCACGCCCACGCTGCCCACCTCGGTCGTCTGCCCGCGGCCTCGCATCTCGAACCCGGCCATGTGGAACACGCCCGTCGGCGCGAAGCTCACCAGACTCGGCCCGCCCTCGCCCTTGTAATGTCCGAAGCAGCAGAACGCCGGCCGGCTCAGTTCGATCAGCATCGCCAGCAGCTTGCTGCCGAAGCCGACCCGCTTCGCGGAGTACGGGGCGTCGTGACACAGCAGCACGTCGAACGGCTGGCGGAGCAGGGCGTCGATGGCCTTCTCGCTGATGTACCCGCGGTCGGGCAGGTTCGTCCGCCGGCTGGTCTCGGCACCGTCTACGCCCCAGATGGCGGCCACTCGTAAGCCGCCTTCCAACTCCGTCACGCGGCCGTTCTGAATGGCGTTCACCATGCAATAGTGATCGACGGGGAACGTGTCGAACTTTGCGTGGGCGGTACTCAACCGGGCGAGGTCGTCGAAGTCTTCGTGATTGCCGGCGGTGAACCACAGCCCCGGCGGACAGGTCGGTTCTTCGAAAATGGTGTCGGCGAGTTCGGTCGGGCGGATGACGTCTTGCACGCCGAGTTCGAGCGGGTCGTCGGCGGCGTGGCGGACGGTCGCTTTGTCGAGGTTGGTCAGGTCGGGGAAGTAGCCGAGGTCGCCGACTTGCAGGATGCCGGCGAGCGGCGTCCCGAAGGTGCGCGACCAGTACGACGCCAGCCGGAACGCGGGCAACACCCGGCCGTGCAGGTCGCCGAACACCAAGAATGTGGCAGGGTGAGACATGACCGACGGAGGGGGAGGGCGGGGGCGAGGTTCGCGGCCAAACGGCGGGCGGCGCGACGTGAGTCCGCCGGTGTTTCTCCAGGCGAACCCGGCCCGCGAGGCCCGCGGGTGGAATCATCCGAGGAGCGGCCGGGTTCACCCCGGCCGTCCGGATCAGCCGGGAGCAACCCGGCCGCTCTCGAAACAACACCCGCCGACCTTGCGGTCGGGGTTCG
>JANNVG010000281.1:0-1506 GCA_031414395.1 Fimbriiglobus sp. | reverse complement strand
GGCCGCGGCCCCCCCCCCCCGCCCCCTCGCGGCCGCGGCTCGTCCAGTCAACAGGACAGACCCCATGCGCTCCCTCTTCTCCCTGCTGCTCCTCGCCCTGCCCGTGGTCGCCGCGCCGCCGAACGTCGTGTTCATCGTCGGCGACGATCAGGCGTGGACCGACTACGGGTTCATGGGCCACCCGCACATCCAGACGCCGCACCTGGACAAGCTGGCCGGCGAGAGCCTGCGGTTCGACCGCGGGTACGTGCCCACCAGCCTGTGCCGGGCCAGCCTCGCCACCATGATCACCGGCCTCTACCCGCACCAGCACACCATCACGTCGAACGACCCGCCCATTCCCGACGGGGTGAAGCCGGCCGAGGCGATGAAGAGCGACAAGTACCTGGCCGACCGCAAGGCGATGATCGAGTTGTTCGAGAAGTCGCCGAACCTGCCGAAGTTGCTCGGCGAGAAGGGGTATGTGAGTTTGCAAGCGGGCAAGTGGTGGGAGGGGAACGCCTGCCGGTGTGGGGGCTTCACCGAGGGCATGACGCACGGCGACACGGCGAAGGGCGGGCGGCACGGCGACGACGGGCTGGCCGTCGGCCGCCAGGGGCTGAAGGGCGTGACCGACTTCATCGACACCGCGAAGAAGGACGGCAAACCGTTCTTCGTGTGGTACGCCCCGATGATGCCGCACCAGCCGCACACCCCGCCCGACCGCCTGTTCAAAAAGTACGCGGCGAAGACCGACTCCGAGTTCGTGGCCAAGTATTGGGCCATGTGCGAGTGGTTCGACGAGACCGTCGGCGAGGTGCTCGGCCACCTGGAGAAGCAGAAGCTGAGCGAGAACACGGTGGTGTTCTACCTGCACGACAACGGCTGGATTCAGGAGCCGAAGAAGAACCAGTTCGCGGCCAAGTCGAAGCGGTCGCCCTACGACGGCGGGGTGCGGACGCCGATCCTCGTCCGCTGGCCGGGCGTGTTGAAGCCGGGCAAGAGTGATGCCTTCGCGCAGTCGATCGACCTCGTGCCGACCGCACTGATCGCCGCCGGGTTGAAGCCGCCCGCCGACATGCCGGGGGTGAACCTGCTCGACGCGAAAGCGACCGCCGCCCGCACCGCCCTGTACGGCGAGATCTTCGAGCACAACGCCGTGGACATCGCCAAGCCCGCCGCCAACGTGCAATACCGCTGGGTGATCGACGGGCACACGAAACTCATCCTGCCGAACCCCGCCCGCCTGCCCGACGCCAAGCCGGAACTGTATGACCTGAAAGCCGACCCGAAGGAGGAGGCGAACATGGCCGAGAAGCGGCCCGACGACGTGACCCGCCTGACGAAGAAGGTGAACGACTGGTGGCCGGCGAAGTAGGGCGGGTCGAGCGGCCGCTCATTCGGGAGGTTGGGAGTGAGAAACGGCCCGGCCGCGGGGGCCCCCCCGGGGGAGAAGAGGCGGGGGGCGGCGGGCCGGGGGCGGGGGGTGGGGAAACCCAGCCCCCCAGGTGAAGGCAACCCCCCCCC
>JANNVG010000280.1:0-6464 GCA_031414395.1 Fimbriiglobus sp. | reverse complement strand
GGGGGATGCCGACGGCGATCGACTCGTTCCCCTGGGCCCCGGCGAACGACACCTTCCCGCGCACCGTGCCGTCGATCACGGTGATGTAGTTCGGGGTGTTCGTGTCGATGTCCCCCTTGCCCAGATCGATCGACAGGTTCCCCGTGAGCGGGCCGCCGTCCAGGTCCACCACCACGTCGTTGTTGATGCCGTCGAACTTCAGCTTCAGGTCCCCAAAGATGTTGTACTCGCCAGGGACGCCGTGATCGCCATCGCCGACCGGCTTGCCCCCGTCCTTCACCTCGTAGGTGGATGCGTAGATGCGGGTGACGGTCACCTGTTCGTTAAACCCCTTCGAGAACCCGGGGCTGGTGGCCTCGGGCGTGCCGGTGATCAGCAGGCCTCCCCCGGACAGCGCCATCACGCTGAGCGCGGGGGTGAGTCGGTCTTCCAACTGCAGGAAGTTGAGTCGTGATTTCATGACGCGTACCCTCGGCCGTCGAACTCGGAAGGCTCTGCACCAGTGGTGCAGGCGAAGGGGTGCAGCCACGACGGCGTGACGGCTGTGCCACCCTGGACCGCCGGGGCGGTCAACTCCGAGCCGCGAATGCGACTCCACCAACAGCTACCCCCGGCCGGGCGAAACCCTCAATCGGGATTCGTCTGGGGGAAGCGTCCTTTGGGTTGATGGGCGGTGTTGAGGCGGCCGGTGATGTGGGGTAGCGCGAACAGAACGGGCGGGTCACCGGCATGCCGCCCGGCTACGGCTGCCGCAGCTTCCAGCCGCGGATGCCGGAGTCCGGTGCGCCGGTGAACACGCACTCGCCGGTGTGCGAGAGCGCCGACCCGGCCGCCGTCACCGGGAACGCCGGGCCGACCGCCCGGCCGGTGGTGGCGTCGAACAGTCGCACGGTGCCATCGACCCCGTTCGCGAGAATCAGGTTCTCAGGAGTCCAGGTGAGGCGGTTGACGACGTCGGCCGTCGGGATCGGTTTCCGGATCGTTTCTCCCGTCTCGGCGTTCAACAACGACAGGGTCCGATCCCGGCCGGCGAAGGCGACGGTTCTGCCGTCCGGGGAGAAGGCGACGGCGTGCCCCGGGTTGCCAGTGGCCACGCGGAACACTTCTCGCTCCTCCTGGAAATCCCACACCGAAACGGTGCCGTCGATCGCGCAGAGGGCGACCCGGCGGTCGTCCGGCGAGAAGTGCATGCCGTTGACGAACTCGCCGTGCGGGACGACGTGCAGGGGCTCGTCCGGCCGGGCGGTTCGATACACCCGGACCGTCTTGTTCTCGGAGTTGACCGCGAACAAGTCGCCGGAGGTCGAGAACGCGGCTTTCGGGTAGTTGTTGACGTTCGTGTACTCCCGTCGGTCCCCGGTTCGCAGGCGGATCAGGTGGAAACCGCGGTTGGTGAGGGCCAGGGCCAGTTCGCCGGCGGGGTGGACCGCGACGCTCCGCACCCGGTCGCGCAACTTCAGCGACGGCCCGATCGGTTCGCCGGTCTGACTGTTCCAGGCGGCGACCGTTCCATCCCGCTCGCCGGCGAGTGCCCCCGGACGGTCGGTGGCGCCCCCTATGGGACGCTCGCCGGCGACCGTCCCATACCGGTCGGCGGCGACGAGCACCGGGGCGGACGTGGCAGCGGCGAGGTTGGTAAGGCCGTCGAACGGGACGTGGAACCCGGTCCGCTGGTCGGGCGGCAATTCCCACACACGGATGCAGGCCTGATTCGGGCGGGAGTACCGTGGGCCGGGCAGGTGTGCCACCGCCGCCGTCAGCCCGCGGCGGTCCAGGGCGACCGAACACACGTGCCCGGCATCGCCCAGGCGGATGGGGTTCGGCCGCCAGGGGTGTCCGACCCAGAGGCTCGCCGAGCGGTGCCCACCCCCCGCGAGCAGGTGGTACCCGTCCTCGGAGACGGCCAGATCAACGACCTCCCCATCGAACGCCAGCGTCTGTTGCTGCCGGCCCTGTGGCAACGACCACCCGATGCACTCCCCGAGGTTGTAAGGCGGCCCTTCGCCGAACCCACCGACGATCACGTCGGCCGTCGCCGGGAGCACCATTTTGCGGAGCGGGCGGCGGGGGTTCAGCGGGGCGGACACGGAATCGCCGGTCGCGGCATCGAGGATTTCAATCGAGTCGTTCGCCAACGCGACGGCGACGTGCTTCCCAGAATGAGTCCCCGACACCCGCCGGACGGCGGCGGGGAGTTTCGCCAGGGTTCGAGCGTCGGCACCGGTGAGGGCGAGCGTTTCCAGAACGCCGGTGCTGGTGCCGACGAACAGTCCGCTCCCGTCGGGGTGGAAGCCGACGCTGGTGGGCGCTGCCGTCACGCGCCAGCGGTTCGACACCTCGCCCGGCTTCGTGGAGAGCAGTCGCACGTCTCCGTCGGCGGTGGCGACGGCGAACCGACCCCCGACCGGGGCGAACGAGACGTCGGCGACGTCCGCCGGGTACGTCTCGGTGGCGACGGCGAACTCGCCGTCCGCCGGCACACAGGTCAGCAGTTCGGCACCGGCGAACGCCACCAGCATCTTCCCGTCCGGAGCGACCCGGACGCCGACGACCGGCTTGCGGAGTTGCAGCGGACCGCACCGCAGTTTCCCGGTCCGGGTCTCCCATACGGTGGTCTCCCGCCCGCCGGCGGCGACCAGCAGCGCCCCGTCCGGGGTGAGTGCGACGTGATTGACGGCCGTGCCGAACGGCAGGTCCGCCAGGAGGGTGGCGTGACGATACCCCCAGCCGCCGATGTTGAGGCGGATCATACGGTCGAGTTCGGGCGGTACGTCCTCGCGGCCGAGGATGCCCTTCAACCCGTCCAGCCCGCGGGCCACCTCACCTTGCTCGCATAACGCCAGGCTCAAGTCGATGTCTGCCTCAATCAACTGTCGGGTGGCGGATCGCCGGGCCTTTTCCTCCGTCTCTGCCCGCGAGTCGGCGGTGAACCGGGCCTGTCGCTCCGCGGCCGTCTGCTTCACCTGCGACTGCCAGAGGAGGGTGAGGAACACCCCGCAAACGACCACCAACGTGACGGCCGCGAGGAGTGACGCCAGGTGGACCGGGTGGCGGCGGAGCCAGCGGGCGGCGTGTTCCACCTGGCCGACCGGGCGGGCCGCCACCGGCGAACCGGTCAGGAACCGGCCCAGGTCGTCGGCCAGGTCGCCGGCCGAGGCGTACCGACGCCGGGGCTGCTTCTCCAGGCACTTCAGGCAGACCGTCTCGATGTCGCGGGGGATGCCGCGCTCGAGGCGGGCGGGCGGGATCGGGTCCGTGTAGAGGGACTGGGCGATCGTGTCCACCGGGTTCGCGTTGGAGAACGGCGGGCGGCCGGTGAGCAGTTCGTACAGGATAGCCCCGAGCGAGTACACGTCGGCCGCCGGACGGGCGGACGACTGGCGAGACGACCCGCCGAGTTGCTCGGGGGCGGCGTACTCCGGCGTGCCGAGGACGCCGTGCGAATGGCGGGTGGCCGGCGGGGCGTCGGCGGTCAGGAAGCCGGCCAGTCCGAAGTCGGCCACCTTCGGGGTGTCGCCGTCGAGTAGCACGTTCGCCGGCTTCAGGTCCCGGTGGATGACCCCGTGCTCGTGGGCGGAGTGAACGGCCCCGGCGAGCGTACGGACCATTTCCGCCGACCGCCGGGGCGTCCACGGAACACCAGTCAGTTGCTCGGCGAGCGACCGCCCGGCCACATACTCCAGCACCAGGTACGGGGTGCCGTCCGCCTCGCCGACCTCGATCACCCGCACCACGTTCGGGTGGTGCAGGCGGGCGATCACCCGCCCTTCGCGGCGGAACCGCTCCCTCAACCCGGGCGGGGCGAACGGCCCGTCGGCCAGCACCTTCACCGCCACCGTGCGGCCGAGTGACTCCTGGACCGCCTCGTACACCACCCCCATCCCGCCGCGGCCGATGACGCGCGAGAGGGTGTAGCCGGGGATGTCCAGGTGCGTCGGCTCGCCGGGCGACGGTGCGGCGGCAGGCGGGGTGCGTTTCAACCGTTCGAGGAACGGCAAGGGATCCGTTGGAAGGGCGGGCGGGGGGATCAGGGTGGGGTCGAGGGTCAGCCGTTCGGCGGCCTGCCGGCACCGCTCACACCGCTCGAGGTGGGATTCGATCGAGGCCCCTTCTGCCCCGCCCTCCGCGTCCAAGAACCGCCGCAGGGCGTCGTCGGGCGGGCAGGTCACGGGCGGTCTCCGTCCGGGCCTTCGAGCCGCGTCAACTCCTCGCGGAGTCGCTTCTGCACGTTACTCCGCGCCATGTACACGCTGCCGACGGTCATGCCCAGGCGGGCGGCGGCGTCCGGCCCGCTCACCCCTTCCACGGCGGTCAGGCGGAACGCGTCCCACGTCTTCGCCTGCACCTGCCCACGGACCCGCTCGTAGGCCTCTTCGAGGAGTTCCAGCTCGAACGCACGGCTCAGTTCTTCGGGCAGTGTGTCCGGGGCGGCCAGCCGCTCGAAGAAGCCGTCGTCCGGGGCGACCGGGCGGGGGGTGGAGGAACAAAAGTCGGCGACGGCGTGGCGTGTCACCGTCCACAACCACCGTCGGAACGCCTGCGTCGGGTCGTACCGGAACGTCCGCATCCGCACGGCCAGCTTGGTGAGTACCCCCTGAGTCACGTCCTCGGCGTCCGCCTGTTGCAACCGTTGCCGCCGGCACCAGTCGTAGATGACCCGGCCATACCGCTCGACGAACTCGGCCCACGCGGCCTCGTCGGCCGGGGCGGCGCGGAGCCGCCCGAGCAGACTCGGGCTGGTGCGGTGGACGCTCTCACTCGCCATGAATTCCCCTTCGGCCGGTCGACCCTCAACTCACTCGTTTATGGTATCCGACCTGGGGGTCTTGTACCGGCGGCTCAACCACGAGGGCCGCACGCCGACGTGAAAAAGAATCCGATTGAGTGTCTCGCCCGGCCGGGGGTAGTTATCGGCGAGGTCGCAGTTGCGGCCCACCGCTGACCGGGTCGCACCGCCGCAAGCCGTCGCGGCCGACCCGCCGAGTCTGCACCTCCGGTGCAGACTTTCCCCCGAATCGACGGCTGAAGGTATCTCGTCATGCAGCCGAGTTACGGTCGAGAGAAGACCACCCGCACGCTCCTGCTCACCCTGCTGCTGATGGCCCCGCTGTCCGTGGCCTCTGCCCAGGATGGGTTGACGGTGTACCCGCCGGTGAGGGACCCCGACGGCACGACCCACAGCGAGTCCAGGCACTACAAAGTGCGTGTCCGCGAAGACCGGCCCGGCAGCCTGTGGAAGGAAGCCTACGCGATGAGGACCGTCTGCAAGCCCGCACAACCGGGCCAGGGTAGCAAGGGCTACTTCGAACACCTCGCGGGCTGGACGCACACCTACGTGAACTTCGAAACCACCGTCGGCGTGGTAGTCGAAATCACCGACCGCAACGGGTACGCGATCGACGAAGTGGCCGTCCACCCGGCGCGGCACGGGACCTGTGCGAAGCGGAAGGACGGCGTGATCGAGGTGAAACTGCCCAAGCCCTGCATGGTCGCCGTGGACGTACATGGCCAGATGGATCAGCAGGACACCGGGAAGGGCTACACCGGGCCGCCGATTCACACGATCTCGATCTTCGCCAACCCGCCGCTCGCGGGCAAACCCCGGACTGGTGATCCGAGCGTGCGGTACGTGACGGCGGGCGACAAAGCGCCAACCGACGGGGGTTGGACGACCCTCCACTTCGGGCCTGGCGTTCACAATATCGGGCGGGCGTTCCCGATCCGGAGCAACCGCAACTACTACATCCCCGGAGACGCGATCGTATACGGGACGTTCAGCACGGTCGGTGTCAACGGCGGCGGGAAGAACACCCGCATCTTCGGCCACGGCACCTTGTCCGGAGCCAAGATGAACCATCCGCAACACGAAGTTCCTCCGGTCGCGGAAGCACTCCGGGAGGCCTACGATCCGATCGTCGTGTACGGCGGCGTGAACACCTCCGTGGACGGCATCACCATCGCGGACGCAGCGCATCATTCGATCAACATCTGGGGGGGAGTGGTGGAGAATAAGCCCAACGTGGTGAAGTGGACCAAGATCATCAACTGGCGGGTGAACGGCGACGGGATCAATCCGGCCAGAAACACGATGGTCGAGGACTGTTTCATCCGCACCCAGGACGATTCGATTTATACGAGGGGCCGGGGCATCCGCCGCACCACCTTCTGGAACGACGCGAACGGCTCGTCGTTCGCCATGGACCAACTGGAGTCTTTGAAGGGCAGCCCGCTCGTGGTGGAGGACTGCGACGTGATCTACTCGCGTGCCATGTGGCACAAGTGGGCGGGCGGACGGGTGTTCAACCTGCGTGGGACGAGCGCGGGTGCTGCCGGAGCCGGAGTGGTGTTCCGCAACATCAACATCGAAGACCCCAGGCCGACGCTCCAGCAGTTCTTCATCTGCATGACCATGCCCGAAACCTACTCGAAAGAAACCGAAAAGCGCGCAGCTGGAGAATTGTCGG
>JANNVG010000279.1:0-1984 GCA_031414395.1 Fimbriiglobus sp. | reverse complement strand
TGAGCGGGGTGGGCCAGTGTTGGGACAACGCCGTGATCGAGAGTCCCTTCGGTCGGATGAAAGTGGAGCTGGTTCACGGCGAGAGGTACGCCACGCGAGACGAGGCGAAGGCGTCGATCTTCGAATACATCGAGGTCTTTTACAACCGCGTCCGACGGCACTCGACCCTGGAGTACAGGACCCCAGACGAGTTCGAGCGGACGAAGAACCCGGATAACCGCTAACTCACTGTCCACTTTCCTTGGGGAAGATCAGTGAACTCGAGCGGCGGGTCGTCGGTCCCGGCCGCCCACACCCGCACCACGTCCCCGATGGCCGGCGCTCGCCCGCCCAGGTCGGTCGCCCACACCTCCACCCGCGCGCCCGGGTCAAGTACCCGGCGGCCGGCCGGCACGACCTCGACCGCCCGACCGCCCCTGGCGGGCGTCAAGCTCACCCGCAGGTCGGGCAGGGGGCGGGTGGCCGATGTGTTGCGGACGACCACCGCCGGCCCGGCCGCGCCAGCCGGGCGTATCTCCACACGCACCGGCAGGTGGGCGGGAGGTGTGGCCGAAGTGGTCGGCGTGGCGGTAAGAACAGCCCTCCAAATGCCCACCACGAACACCGCCATCGCGACGAGGATCAGCAGCGCGAACACCCCAAGTACCACCCCGGTCGCCCGGTTGAGAGCATCCGTCGCCTCAGCGTACCCGCGCCACAACCACTTCCCAGCACCCACCGGAGAAGGCGGGTTGACAGTTTGCCGCGGGGGACGGGTACGGACGGCCGCTCGGGAGCAGGCGGACCAACGGCGGGTGGTGGGAGCAAGCCCGGCACGTCCGCCGCCCGGCGCCAGCTCGGCTCGCCCGCTTGGCACACCGGGTCGTCCGGGCCGAGTTCACCGGCGGCGGCTAATTGCCGCAGGTGTTCGAGGGTGGTCGGGCCCAAGGGCCGGCCGCTGCGGGAGTAGAACCACGTCGTGTCGGACAAGCTCACCTCTCGCCGAACGATTTCCTATTTTGGGAAATGGTTCACGCCCCCCTTACCGCGTTCCCAACCAATTCCGGTGGCGGACGGACAAGAGCCAACACAGTCGGGCGTACCGGCGACTCACCCGCGGGCTGCGGGCCGCCCGCAAGTCGGCCGGGCTGACCCAGGCGGAGGTGGCCGCCCGGCTGGGGGCGTACGCCAGCTACGTGAGCAAGGTGGAGAGCGGGGAGCGGCGGGTGGACGTGGTCGAGTTGGCCGAACTGTGCAAGGTGGACGGAGCCGATCTGGTCGCCCTGCTCCGCACCGCCGGCCTGTGCACGTGAGTGGTGAGCCTCTCCCCTTCCATTTCATCCAGTCTCCCGGCGTCGATTCGTCCGCTGAATCCCACCGGCTTCCGTGTCAAATTTCACTGACGGCGGGGCTACCCCTCGCCTGGATCGCCCGTCACCAGCGGCGGTGGTGCGCGCTGGTCGCGTACAGCGGCGACAGCGGTGAACGCCTCTTGACACTGCCGCCCGGTCGGTGGGACGAGGCCAGGCTGCTCGACTGGCTGACCGCGTTCCTCGGCCGCGGGTCGGACCTCGACGTCCCGGTGCGGGAACTGCCCCGCATGTTCGCCGAACTCAAAGCGCCCGCCGGCGTCACCGACGTGATCTTCGTGGCCGACGCCCGCTGCCGCCCTCACCGCCGCGGCCCGTTCCGTCGCGCCCGTGCCCGTGTCCCTGCCCGCCGGCACGAAGCTGCTCGGCGAGGTGATCTCGTGGACCTGCTCGGGGGTGGCCCTAGGGCTTACGCACTATGAGCCTCTGGCATTCCGTTCAGTACCTGGAGCAGGAAGTCGTCGTCCCAGGCGGCCATCAGGCGGCGGGTCTGCCCACGCCCCTGGGTCGGCGCCCGCTTGAGCCGGGAGACGGCCCCCCGCCGCATCACCGCCAGGTTCGCCCCGGCGTTCAAGTCGCGGGTGCGGCTGGCGTCCTCGCGGAAGGCCACGTCCAACACCCAGTGCAACCCGTTC
>JANNVG010000278.1:0-1991 GCA_031414395.1 Fimbriiglobus sp. | reverse complement strand
CCGCGACGCCCCGCCGCCCTCGAACGCGGCGGGGCGTCGCGGCCGACGGGTCGGCGGTGGACAAGTCATCGGGTCATCATCAACACCACTGCAATCGCCGGCCGCTCGACCCGCCCTACAAGAACTCACCTGCCCGCGTCTGGTCACGATCTGCGGTTGCGGCCCCGCAGTTTGGCCAGCAGGTGCAGGATCTCGATGTACAGCCACACCAGCGTCACCAGCAGGCCGAACCCGGCGTACCACTCCATGTACTTCGGCGCGCCCCGCTTCACCCCCGTCTCGATGAAGTCGAAGTGCAGGACCAGGTTGAACGCCGCCACCGCCACCGCGAACACCGAGAAGGCGATGCCGATCGGCCCGGCGTCGAACAGGTACGGCACCTTGACGCCGAACAGCGAGAGCAGCGCCGTGACGCCGTACACCAGCATCAGCCCGCCGGTGGCGGACGCGATCATCAGCTTCAGGTTCTCGGTCGGGCGGATGAACCGCGTCAGGTAGCACGCCAGCAGGGCGACGAGTGCCCCCACGGTGAGCGCCGCCGCCTGCACCACGATCCCGGCGTACTGCGCCTCGAAGAACGTGCTGATGCCGCCGATGGCCCACCCCTCGAAGATGGCGTACAGCGGGGCGGTGACGACCGACCACCGCGGCTTGAAACTGGTGAGGATGGCGATGACGAGTGCGGCGATCATCGACGCGATCAGCCCGACCGTCAGCCACAGCGGGCGCTTCGAGTACGGCTCTTCCAGGAACTGCCAGGTGAGCGACCCGCTGACCAGCCCGACGGCCACCAGGATGCCCACCAGCACGCCCGTTTTGACCACCGTGCCGCGGAGGGTCATCACCGGGTCGGCGGGCACGGCGGACCGCGACTCGTGTTCGAACACCGCGTCGGACAGGGTGGGGTTGTTGGGCTTGAGCGACACGGGCGAACCTCCGGGGCGAGGGCGGTAACTTATCCGCCCGACCCCCACCCGACGCCGGCGGGGTGCGACAATGTTTCCTGGCGGTGAGCAGCCCACCACCCGGTTCAACGTGCCGTTGAACCGACCTCCCCCGTAAGGGGGGAGGTGGTCCGGACCACCTCCCCCCTTGCGGGGGAGGTCGGAACGCGAAGCGTTCCGGGTGGGGGGTGCCAGAATCCGTTGGCGCACCACGCCGGTGCATGTTCTTGATGCCGGCAGAATAATCCGGTAGCATAACGAACACGCACTTCGCTCGCTTGGAGCCACCCCATGCCGCGCTGGATTCGCCAACTGTTCCGCCGCACGCCCGTCGCCCCCGTCGTGAAGTCGCCGCGTGCCCGCCTCGGTGTCCTCACGCTCGAAGACCGCGTCGTACCGGCGGTGACGGCGAGCGCCCTCGACCCGCTCTTTAACGGCACCGGGATGCAGGCGTACAACTTGGCGGCGTCGAACCGCGACGACGTCGGGAACGCCGTGGCCATGCAGGCCGACGGCAAGATCGTGGTGGCCGGCAACGATTCTTTCGCAACCGGATCATTCCCCAACGACAACGACTGGGGCGTCTGGCGGTACAACCCCAACGGCAGCCTGGACACGAGCTTCGGCAGCGGCGGCTACGTCAACGTCGGCTTCTCCGCTGACGGCGGGACCACGCTCGACTCCCGCGCCCGGGCCGTGGCCATCCAGAGTGACGGCAAGATTGTAGTCGGCGGCTACAGTACGACGGCCTCCAAAGGACGGGACGTGACGGTCATCCGGCTGGACGTGAACGGGTCGCTGGATCCGACCTTCGGCACCAACGGCATCTGGAACCGACCGACCCGAGTGAATGGCGCCGACGAGGTCAGTGCCATCGCCCTCCAACCCGACGGCAAGATGGTGCTGTCCGGCTATCGCACTTTCGTCGGGCCAGACACCGATTTCATCGTGACGCGGCTGAGTTCGACGGGTGTGATCGACCCGACACTGGACACGTTCGTCACGTTCGACCTCGGCGGCGGGCACGCCGACACGGCCAACGCTCTG
>JANNVG010000277.1:0-2505 GCA_031414395.1 Fimbriiglobus sp. | reverse complement strand
GCGCAAGCGAGGGGCCAGCCACCTCACCAAAGAAGAGGGGGCGTGCCGGATCCCGTCAGTCCCAGGTCTTCCGCGAGAGCCAATGGCCCCTCGCTTGCGCTTCGGGCTAACAAATCCGGGAGAAGCGCAAGCGAGGGGCCAGCCACCTCACCGAAGAAGAGGGAGCGTGCCGGATCCCGTCAGTCCCAGGTCTTCCGCGAGAGCCATTGGCCCCTCGCTTGCGCTTCGGGCTAACAAATCCGGGAGGGGTCGCCGAGGGAACGTAGTTCTCCGGCGGGGGTGGGGTGCCCGAACTGAAAAGCACTGCGTGCGGCCTTTGGCGACGGTGCCTGTGGGGCATCGGCAAGCGTCATCCGCCCTTCTCCCGCCTTTCTCATAATCGACACACACGCGGGTTACAACTGTTTCGCCTGGGGTGGCTCCGGGTCGTCGTTCCCATTCCCGTTGTCTTTTGAGGTGCCGTGATGAAGACTCGTCGTTCGGGGTTCACGCTGATCGAGTTGCTGGTGGTGATCGCCATCATCGCCATCCTCATCGGCCTGCTCCTGCCCGCCGTCCAGAAGGTGCGGGAAGCCGCCGCCCGGTTGCAGTGCAGCAACAACCTGAAGCAGATCGGCCTGGCCTTCCACAACTTCGAGAGCGCCAACCAGTTCTTCCCGCAGGGCGGGATGGACGGCCACCCGCAGGCGGTGATGCCCGATGGCGTTACTCCCGAGCCGCGCGGGTTTAAGTACGATGAGGATCCGGGCGGGTACGAGACGACCACCTGCTGCCGCGCGGCCAACCGAGTCGGGTGGAACCACTGGTACAAGATCCTGCCTTACATCGAGCAGGACAACGTGTACAACCTGGGCGTCGATGCCGTCCCGATCTGGACCACCGGCCCCGTGGCGAACGCCAGCAACGAGGACGTGGTCGCCCGCCAACTGGTCAAGGTCTACTACTGCCCGAGCCGCCGCCAGCCGACCGCGTACGGCACCGGCCTGTCCGGCCGGTGCGACTACGCCGGCAACGCCGGCATCTTCCAGGGGAACGTGCACGAGTTGTCCGGCGACACCCCGGCCCCGCCGATCGGGTTCACCCCGGCGGTGAACGAGCGGACGACCACCAACTTCGGCACCTTCGGCGGTCGCGGCGGGTTCATCGTGTGGCCCGGCCGCGGGGCCAAGCGGAACATCGCCGGCATGACCGACGGCACGTCGAACAGCATCGCCGCTGCCGAGAAGGCCATCCCGGCCACGCGGTACGGGCTGGACGGCGGGGACAACGAGCGGTGGAACAACAGCGGGTGGGACGAGGACAACATCCGCTACCACTTCCCGCCCAAGCACGACACCGACCCGACGAACATCCCGTGCAAGGCGTGGACCGACCAGTTCGGCGCGCCGCCGGCCGCGCCGGCCTGCGGCACCGTCTGGCGGCGGTACTTCGGGTCGCCGCACACGGGCGGCATGAACGCCGTGTTCGGCGACGGGGCGGTGCGGTTCATCCGCTTCAACATCGACCCGGTCACGTACATGCGGCTGTGCGGCGTGGACGACGGCGGGGTGATCGACGCCGGCCAGTACTGATGCGACGCGGTTCACAGGCGGTCGGATCGGTCCCGGCCGCCGTCCCCTTCACCCCCGAGAGAGCCCACCCGTGCGGAACCTGTTCCTCCCCCTGCTGGTGCTGGTCGCCGCCGTCGCCGTCGGGTGCGACGGGCCGAAAGTGAGCGGCAGCGCCGCCCCGCTGAGCGACGAGGAGAAGCGGAAGATCGCCGAACAGGACCGGCAGATCGACAACGAAGAAAGCCCCGGCAACAAGACGCTCAAGCCCAAGAAGAAGTGACCCGACCGAACCCACGCCGCCCGAGTGCCCCCATGATTCGCCCCTGGCTCCGCTGTGCCGTGCTGCTCGCCCTCGTCCCCCTCGCCGGGTGCGGGTGCAAGCCGACCCCCAGCCCGGTGCTGCTCACCCCGGAGGAGCAGCAGAAGCTGGCCGCCGGCGGCGAGCGGGTGGACAACCCCGTGTACGACCAGTGGGCGAAATTCCCCGTCGGCACCACCCTGACGCGGCGGATGGTCACCGACAGCACGAAGTCGGAGGGGCACACCGAGACCACGTTCGTCTTCCGCATCACCGAGACGACGGCCGACGTGGTGGTCGTCGAATCGACGGCGACCACCCGCTACCACGGCGGGCGGGTGGAAGAAAACCCGCCGGTGATCGACCGCCACCCGCGGCAGGTGGCACTTCCCGACGGGGCGAAGAAGGGCGAGTGGGGCAAGCCGAAGGGCGGGACCGACGACACCGTGACCGTACTCGGGAAGGCGTACAAAGCTCGCAAGTCGGAGTCGAAGGGGAACACCGACGCGGGCGAGTTGTTCCAGCAGGTGTGGGTGTCCGACGACATGCCCGGCGGCCTGGTGAAGGCGGTCAGCCGCGTGCCCAAGGTGGACGAGACGACCACGATTGAAGTGACCGAGTTGACCATCCCGCAGTGACCCCCGGAGAGCGGGCGAG
>JANNVG010000276.1:0-1527 GCA_031414395.1 Fimbriiglobus sp. | reverse complement strand
GGTGGCTGTACGGCGGGGGGGGGCCCGCGTGGGGGTGGGGGGGGTTTTTGATCCCCCCCGCCCTGCGGGCCCGCGGCTCGTTCAGTGTCACTCCTTCGACAGTGTGATGAGGATCGTCTCGCCCTGCCTGAACGTCACCTTCAGCCCACTGGTGGCGACGCCCGCGGACTTGGCCGGCAGCAGGTTCTTCTCCTTCAACTGGCTCGTGTTGTACTTGCCGCTCTCCGTCTGGAAGAGCGTCACCGCGTACTCGCCCTCCGGCAGGCCGTCGAACGCCTTCGCCGTGCTGGGGGTGAACTTGCCGTCGGCGTCGGTCAGGGCGTCGGCCACGAACGCCGTCCGCTCCTTCTCGGTGGCGGTGGCGGCGATGTGGCGGTGGAACGACACCGTCACCCCCGGCAGCGGCTTGCCGTCGAGCAGCACCTGCCCGCTCGCCGGCACCGGCTTGGGCGGGTTCTTCACCACCACCCCCGGCTCGTCGTTGTCCCGGACGATGGCGTCCTCCGGCAGCACGCCGTCGAGCATGACGTGCGAAATCACCGGCCCGCCCTTCTTCACCGTGATCCACGTCAGGTGGTCGAACTCGCCGTACTCCACGCCTCGCAGCCGGCTGCCCCCGCCGGTGGTGGCCAGCTGGTAGTAGTTCATGCCGTTGCGGGTGAACTTCTGGAAGCGGTGGACGTGCCCGCAGAAGACCGAATACTGCCGCCCCTCCAGCACCTTCTCGAACGCCGCCCACCCGTTCTTCTCCAGGTTCGCCTCCGACCACAGCGGCTTGTGGACGAACACCATCACCCACCGCACGCCTTTCGTCTCCTCCAGCACCTTCTTGAAGTACGCCGTCTGCGCCGCCGACACGTAGCTGGCCTTGTACTTCTTCTTCTCGTCCTTCTCGTCGGCGTCCTCGTCCTCGCTGTTCACGGCGAAGAAGAGCACGCCTTTGTACACGAAGTGGTAGAACTTGCGGCCGAAGCGTGCCCGCCAGTCGTCGTGCTGCACGCTGTTGGTCAGGTCGTGGTTGCCCGGCACGTAGAAGAAGGGCATGTCGAACTTGGCCGTCATGCCGCCGAACTCGCCCCACTGCTTGTCCAGGTCGTCCTTCTTCGTGGTGTACCCTTCGATCAGGTCGCCCACGCTCACCACGAACTCGGGCTGGAGCAGGTTGATCCGCTCGACCGCTTTGGTGAAGATCTTCGGCCGGTGCCCGCCGGTGCGGTCGCTCACCACGGCGAACTGGAAGCCGTCCGGGTCGGCGTTCACCTTCAAGCTAGTCCACGGGTTCTTGTCTTCGCTGGTCGCCTGGATGCCGGTGGCGGTGTCGGCGGCCTTCGGGTCGGCCGGCTGCGGCACGGCCCGCGACACGACGACGGCGAGGGCGACGACGACCAGCACACCCGCGGCGAGGAGCAGGCGTTTCATGGGGGGTTGACTCCGAGTGGGGGGAGGTGGGGAGAGAATAACTGATGAGGGCTGGCGGGGGAACGGGTCGGCGGCCGGCTTTACGGAAGTTTCGCAGGAGCCGAGACC
>JANNVG010000275.1:0-2467 GCA_031414395.1 Fimbriiglobus sp. | reverse complement strand
CCGCGGGTTCACACCCGCGGGTCGCCGGCCGCCGGCAGCAGCCCGTGCTTCCGCAGCGCCGCGACGAGCTTCCGCCCGCTCTTCCGCCAAGTGAAGTTGCCCGCACGCACCGCCGCCCGTCGGCCCAACCGTCGGGCGGCCGGCCGGTCGGCGTACACCTCCCGCATCCGGGCGATCAGCCCGCCGTCGTCCGGGTCGGCCCAGTGCCCGGTGTACACGTCGTTGTGGACCGGCACCAGCGTGTGCGGCACGGCGTACCCCACCGTCGTGTCGAAGTACGCCGTCAGCCCGCTGTAGTTGGCGGTGATGATCGGCCGCCCGCACGCCATCGCCTCGATCAGGTGCAGGCCGAACCCCTCGCCGAACGAGCCGTTCAGGTACGCCGACAGCGACCGATACCACGCGGCCAGTTGCGGGTACGGCAGGGTGGTGCGGATCAGGTCCACCCGCGGGTCGTCGTGCGTGTCCACCACCGGCGAGGTGGGCGAAATCTTCACCCGCAGCCGCACGTCGCGCTCGGTCGGGAACGCCCGGCGGAACAGGTCGATCATCCGCTGGGCGTTCTTCCGCATCCCGCCGGCCACCAGCGCCCCGGCCGTGCCGAACGTACACACCTCCGGCTCCGACCCGTCGTCGTGGAACACCAGCGGGTCGTACCCGAGGGGGGCCACCTCGATGGGCGCCGTCACCCCGCTGCGGCGGAAGCAGTCCACCTGCCAGCGGCTGGGCACGATCACCAGCCCGGCGGCGTTCAGCGTGGCGGCGTCGGTCGGCGGCAGGGTGTCCGTCTCCCACATGGTGTAGATGGCCGACCGGCCGGCCATGTCGAACCGGCGGGCGAGGAACGGCGGGGAGACGACCAGGATCGGGGCGTTCGCCGACGCGCGGTCGGGCGGCGGGGGGATCACCTGTGGCGGAACGAGGCTCGCGTCCATGGACACGAGCGGGTGGCGGAGCAGCTTCACGCCCACGCTCGGCAGTCCGCGGAGCAGGGCGTAGGCGACGTGGTTCCAACCCGTGATGCCGTTCAGGTCGGCGGCGAGGATGAGTTGATCGGCCGGAGCGGGCGGGGGCGGGCCGACTCGCCCGCGGTCGGACAGCGGCGTTTCCTGCACCGGGAAGGCCAGCACCCGGTCGATCCGCCGGCGGCACTCGGGCGGCAGCCCGCTCTCGACCCACGCGCCGAGGGCGGCCGGGGTGATCTCGTCCGGCATCTGATCGGGCAGGCGGTCGGTGCGGGTCAGCCACACCTCGCCGGTGCGGGACGACTCCCCCCGCACCTGGGCCGCCAGTGCGTCGTGGACCGCGCCGGCATAACCGACGCCCGTCGGGTCGAGCTGCACCTGTTCGGCCAACCGGAAGAGGGCGTCTTCGGCCAGTTCCACCGACGGCGGCAGCACCACCAGCCGTTCGCACGCGGTGTCGGCCAAGTGGCGGGCGATGGCGGCGCCGAGGCCGTCGTCCGCGCTCGCCAGCGCCACTTTCACCCGCGGGTCGGCGCCGATGATGCCAGCCAGTTGTGGGTGCAGCCACGCCGGGCCGGCGCACGCCAGCAGCAACTCCCAGTGCGGGTACAACTGCCGCCGCACCGAGTGGGCGGCGGCGCGGGCCTCGTCGAACTTCGCCGGGTCGACCGGCAGCAGCACGGCCATCGGGGCCGGCGACGGCATCACGTCCACCGCCGCACGCACCTGATCCGCGTCGCGTACCGACAACGAGTGCCGCCGCCACCACCCGCCGTCCACCTCGCTCGCCGTGTACGCCCCCGGCCGCATCACCCGACTGTCTCGCAGGCCCTTCAGCACCTTCTGCCCGAACTCGCCGAACCGCCCGCGGAGGAGCATCCCGCCGCCCCGCAACAGCACCGGCCGCAGGCAGCGGTAGGCCGCCAGCAGCTTGAACTTCTCCGCCACCGCCACCAGCCCGATGAGCGGCTCGGGGATGCGCGAGACCGCGAACCGCTCCACGCTGAAGTCGCCCTGGGCGTGGTACAGGGTGATCGTCAGCCGGCGGGCTGCCCGCGGCAGTTCGATCATGAAGTTGCTGTCGAGCGTGCGGTTCCAGTTCATGCTGTCGGCGTCGACCGCCTTGAGCGGCGGCTCGGCCGGGTCGAACTGCACGTCGGCCCGCTTGTACACGCCGAAGTGCGAGTGCGACCGCAGCCGCAGGCGGAAGCGATACCAGCCGGGCGGGAGGAGTCTGTCGGCGGTGAGCGTGACCGGGCTGTCGTCGGCGTGCCAGCCGTCGGCCGTGCGGCGGACGCCGGGGCCGGGGGTCAGGTCGTCGGCAGTAATCTTGACGGGGGCGGCACGGGGCGGGGCGGCACGGGGTGGAACGACTGTAGCAGACACGGCGGCACTCCGTTGCCGGTGAAACCAAGCAAGGCGACAGCGTGCGGGATGTGAGACGTGGAATCAACCCCAAGTCGAAAGTGAAACTGGCGAGCCGAGGGGGGGGGGGGGGGGGG
>JANNVG010000274.1:0-7939 GCA_031414395.1 Fimbriiglobus sp. | reverse complement strand
CGCGATGCCTCGACGGTGTCGGGCGGGGGGAAGTCGGCCCGCAGTTTGGCGAAGGCGGGGCCGCGGAGGACGGGGCCGAGGTCTTCGTCGGCGTAGAAGTAGGTGGCCCACGGGCGGGCGGTCAGGCTGTCGCGGAGCAGTTGCTCGGCGTCGGCCGCACGGCCGGCCGACGCCAGCACCAGCGCCCGCAGTTCGGTCGGCACGCTGTCCTTCGGTGCGGCCGTCAGTTCCTTCTCGGCGGACGCGATGTCGTTCACCTTCACGAGGCAGCGAATCCGCCGCGACCGTGCCAGCCAGTGATACCCGGTGTCGGTTTCGTCGCCCTTCAGGTACTCGGCGTACTTCTTGGCGGCGTCGGCGTGCCGCTTCGCCAGGCGGTCCACCTCCGCCCGCCAGTACAGTTCGTCCGACGTGTCGGTGCCGAGTTGCTTGCGGGCGTCGAGCAGCGTGGTCAGCCCGGCCGAGTCCTGTTCGGTCGACAGCAGGCCGAGGAACTGGTCGAACACTTCAGCTTGCGGCTTCAACTCGCGGTACGCCTCGGCCACCTCGCCGGCCTTGTACCGGGCCTGCACCAACTCGCGTAGCAGCAGCGTGTAACCGGACTGGTAGTCCTTGCCGTACTCGCCGGTATGAGTCAGTTTGGCGAGCGCCGCCGTCATCACCTCGGCCGCCGGCTTGTACTGCCCGCGGTCGTACTTCAGCCGGCCGTCGTGCAGGGCCACTCGCGGGTCGTCGGCGTGCCCCTTGCGGTGGGTGGCGATCAGGTCGAGCAGATCCTTCGCGGCCGTGTCGCGCGCTTCGGTCAGTTTGGCGTCCGGCTCCTTCGCCCACCGCATCCGGCGGTTCTCGTGGTGTTCGGCCAGGATGCGGAAGGCGGTGCGGGCGTCGGCCGGCGGCACGGCGGCGTACACTTTGTCCGCTTGCCCGTGGGCGATCATGACGCGAACGAACCGCTCGACCATCTCGGTGCGCTCGTCGGGCAGGGCCAGCTTCACCCCCGCCTGGAACGCGGTCACGGCGTCGGCTTCGTTCTCCGTTTCCAGGAGTGCCAGCACGAGCGGGTGGACCCACCGCGCGTCTTTCGGGCGCACGGTGCGGTACTTCTCGGCCAGTGCCCGCACGCCCGCCCAATCCTGGTCGGTGGTCGCCCAGCCGGCGAGCGCGTCGAACAGTACGGCCGCGTCCGGGGCGGTGGCGAGCAGGTCGGCCACCCGCTTCTTGCCGGCCGGGTTCGCCATCCGCAGGCGGTGGTTGACCACCCGCGGCTGGTGCCGGTCCAGCTTCTCGGCGGCGGCGAAGGCGTCTTCCGCTTCCAGGTGTTCGAGCAGTGCGGCGTGAGCGGCCCCGCGGAGGGCGAGGGCGTCGGCGTCCGGGCCGGTCACACTCAGGGCGGCGTCGCACACCTCGATGGCGCGGCGGAACTCCCCGCCGTTCAGGTGCGTCTCGGCCAGCAGCGGGTACGCGGCCAGCCGTTCGGGGTGCTTGCTCACCAGGTCTTCGAGGATCTCGACGGCCAAGTCCTCGTCCCATTCGCCGTCGTCGTACAGGCGGTACGAGAGCGCCAGCCGCGCCTCGGCCAGATCGACCGCGTACTGGAGGTCGCCGTCGAACCGCACCGTCTTCAAGTCGTTCACCCGCACTTCCGCCGCCTGCCACTTCTTCTGATCGATCAGCCGGTGAACGTCGGCCACCTGCTCGTACCGCCAGTGCCGCTGCTTGCGGACGCTCGGCGAGGCGGCGGCGGCGGCACGGGCGTAGGCGCGGTCGCGGGCCGTCATGCCGGTGCGGAGGTCTTCCCAACCGAGGATCTGGATCTCGTCGAAGAGTGGGGTGAACGTCCACCGGCGTTTCACGAGCGAGCCGTCGCGGGCGGTGTGGACGACCACCGCTTCGATGGCCAGACCGTCGGGCCGGCGGGTGACATGGCGGATGTCGGTCTTCGCCCAGTCCCACTGCCGCCAGACGGTCTGTTCGGACTGCACCACCAGCCGGCCGTACCAGTGGACTTCCCGCGCCTCAAGCACCGCGTCGTCCGGCACCGCCGCGTCCATCTCGGTCCAGTCGAACAGGTCGTCCGGCAGGCCGTTCGGGTCGCGGACGGTGTCGGCGAAGGTGGCGAAGAACGCCTTCACGCTCGCCGTGTCTTGCTCCACGTTCGCGTTCGGGTCCGCGTCGGGGCCGGGGCCGGGCGTGATGTCGTTCGGGCCGGGGACGGTGATTGACGGGCGGGGCGGCGGAGTCGGCGCGTTCGCCCTCGCCTTCGCCGCCATCGTGACCGTCACCGTGATGCCGACGGTGAGGGTGAGTGCCAGCACCAGCAGGCCGGTGAGCACGAGGGCCAGCCACCACCAGCCGGTCCGCGGGGCGGACGGCCGCGGCGGGGCCTTCTTGGTGCGGCGGGTCGGCGGGGCGTCGGGTGTGTCAGACATGAAGCACCGGGGTTACTTCAGCTTGTAGAAGCGGTTGGCCATCACCCCTTCGACGGCGAAGAAGATGAGCACGAGCAGGATGAGCGCAGGGAACAACTCGAACGTGTTCTTCTGCCGCAGCTTGATGAGGTCGTCCAGCTTGGCCTGCCGGTCCACGGGGATCTCGGCGTCCGGGCCGAACAGTTCGGCGACCGAATCGGCGGGGATCGGTTGTAGGTCGCTCTCGCCGGGCGGCACGGTCAGCGAGAAGCGGAACCGCCAGGGCGACTCGACGCCGTCCGGGTACAGGGCGAAGCTGCCGGGCGTGAGCAGCGGCTCGCCTTCCAGTTCCCACACGTCGGTGCCGACGTTTCGCCCGCCGTCGGTCGGTTTGTTCCGCATCGTCAGCGCGGTGGCATCGACCGGCAGGGTGAACTTCGACTTCGCCGCCGCCACGCCCGGCCCTTCCAGCCGCACCTTCCGCTCGCCGTTGGGCGGGGCGAACCCGCGAGCGCCCGCGGGCACCTCGCCGCCGGTGGCAAAGTTGTACCGCCGGGTGGTGCTGCCACCGGCCGCGTCGGTCCCCTGTTCGCACAGGTACTTCGTGACCAGCCACGGGAACACCACCGTCCAGCTACTGTTCTCCCGCACCCAGAAGTCGTTCCAGAAGTCGTCCTTCTCGCCGGCGAAGTTGTCCAGTCGGGTGGTGAGCAGCATCACGTTGCCCTTCCCGACGGCGCCTTCGACGAGTGCCGGTGTGCCCTCCGGCCCGACGTACTTTGCCACGATGTTCGTGCCCCCCGCCTTCAGCTCGCGGTACTTCGCAATCCGCCGCCGGTTGCGGAAGATGTCCACGTCGCCCCGCTTCTGCCAGTCTCGCACGGGGGCGAAGAACGGGTTCCGCAGGTCGGCCTCTTCGTCGATCTTCCACGCCCGACCGAACCGCCAGCCGTCGATGGCGTCGAACGCCTTCACGTCGCCAAGGGCGGCGGGCAGCAGGTCGAGCGCCTCGTAGGCGGCGGGGCGGTTCTTGTCCGTCTCGGAGTTCGGGCCGTCCGGGGCCAGCAGCACCTTCCCGCCTTTCTGCACGTACTCCCGCAGCTTGTCGGCGAACGGCTTCGGGTCGGCGACGGCGATGACGGCCACCATTTCAAACGGGGCGAGCGGCGGCACCGCGTCGGGCGTCGTCACCTCACACTCGAACTCCTGCGGACCGAAGTTGTGGGCGTCTTCCCAGAACGACACGTCGGCCGGGCGGTCGGCGATGGCGAGGATCTTCCGCCGCGGTTGCACCTCGAACGTGAACGTCCGCTCGTTGTCGAACGGCAGGGCGTCGGGGTTCTGGCGGTCGGTCTTCACCTTCACCGTGTGGAAGCCGGGGGCCGGCTTGCGGAAGGTGAACACGGCCGGCCGCGTCTGCCCGCTCTTCAGGTCGAGGGGCATCACCTCGGCCGGGCCGTCGTCCAGTTGGGCCGACACCACCAGGTCGGCGGCGTCGATCCCCTGCGACCGCACCATCGCCGTCACGACCGCGTCGGCCGCCCCGGACAGGCGGTCGGTGTCCATCCGCACTTCGCTCACCGACAGATTCAGCGGCGTCTTCGCGCCCACGTTGAAGAAGACGTGCGCGGCCGGCTGGGGCAATGCGTCCCGCTTCGCCTTCAGCCCGCCCACGTCCTTCGCGTCCCAACTGCCGGTGGTGCCGTCGCCGAACACGGCCACCAGCTTGACCAGCGGCTCGGCGCCTTCGGGCGTGTCGTCGTCGGCGGTGGCGAGCAGGTCGTAGGCCGCCCGCAGGGCCGGGCCGAGCGGTTGGGCCGACCCGCTCGGCTCCTTGAACGACTCCAGCCGCTGATCGGCTTCCAGGGTGGTCGGTTGCCAACTGCCGGTCGGGTCGTGCGTGGGCAGGATGGCGACCTTCGAGTTGGGCGGCAGTTGGCCGAGCAGGTCTTTGGCGCGGCGGCGGGCTTCGTCCAGCCGGGTGGTGGTGCCCTCGCGGTAGCCCATGCTGGGCGAGGTGTCGAGGATGATGACGGCCGCGACGGGTTCGTCGCCGAACGGGTTCCGCGCCCCGCCGGTGCTGAGCGTCGGCTGAAACAATGCGAGGGCGAACAGGGCGAGCAGCAGGCACCGAAGAATGAGCAGCAGGATGTGCTTGAGCTGAACCCGCCGCTGGCTCGTCTTCTGCCGCAGCTTGAGGAACCGCATGGCCGGGAAGACGAGCTTCTTCGGCTGCTGCCGCAGCAGCAGGTGCAGCAGGATCGGCAGACCGAGGACGGCCGCCCCGGCGATAAGGATCGGATGCATGAGGCCATTCTAGGTGCCCGGCGTGGTCCGCGGCCGGTTGCCAGAAAGGTGAAAACTCCGCCCACCCCCACGTCGGGCCGCTACTTCCAACAAACCGGCTGCCGCCACCGAACGACACAACTCACCTCCCCGGCGGGCGCGAGTGGTTTGGGGTCACGGAAAACCTATGTGCCCGCCGGGTCAGGTTCGGCGCTCTGCGGACTACCCCCGGCGATGCCGAACTGTGAGAGCCGGATGCCGAAGTGCGGCCACAAGATGCTGTCCTCGAACAACGCCAGTTCGTCGTCCGGCACCCGGATGAAAGTGGAGTTGTTGTTCGGTGCCCACCACTTGTCTAGGCCGGTGTACGGCTTGACCTCGACCGCCGCCCGAATGAACCGATACGGACGATCCACCCACCCGTCGCCGAGCGAGCAGAGGAAGTTCGGCGGGCCAGTGAACTGCCCGAGGATGAACACTCCCTTGTTGCCGCGGGTGAGGTAGAAGTAGTCTCCGATGGGTGCGCTGATGAAGTCCTCGCCTTGGGTGGTGGACGACACGCCCTTGGCTTTGGTGCGGCCATGGACGTAGACCAGCCGCTGCTCGATCGACAGCAGCGTGTCCTGGCCGATGAAGTCGTTGCCGCCTTGCGATAACTTCCAGAAACGGGGCTTCATCAACGCCTCCTCTACCGTGGACTTTCCGTCGCCGATTGTGATCAGAGTGCGCCTGCGAGGCCTATCCCGGTGGGTTTGGCCGTTAGGGCCTCGCTGGTTTCCCGTTGAGGCAACTCGACAGGCCAACGTCTGTCAAACGGCCGAGATAGGTTGCGTTCGCCCTAATTCCACTGGGCCACCTGCTTGCGGGCTTCGCGGAGGAACTGGCGGGCGGTGGCGGCGTCCTCGGCGGCGGGCGCCATCTCCAGGTACGCGTTCAGGTGCTGAATGGCCGGGCCGCACTCGCCCGCCCGCACCAGGCTCACGCCCAGATCCCGCCGCTGCGTCGGGTCGGTCGGCACCAGTTGCGTCAGCCGGCGGATGACCCGCGCCGCCCGCGCGAACTCACCCGACTTCAGCAGCGTGGCCTTCAAGTTGTTCAGCATCCGCTGGGCGATCAGCCCCGGCGGGGTGGCGGCGAGGGAGTCTTCGTGCGCGTGGAACGGGTGCCCGGTGACGCCCGCGATGAGCTGCTCTACCCCCTCGTAGTCGAGTAACTGCCCGCCGTGGAACGGGTCGAACAGCACTTCGTCGCCGCACTCGTTCACCGCCTTGGCGATGAAGTGCCCCGGCAGCCCGACGCCCATGACCGACAGCCCGCACCGTTCGCCCACGCCCATCGCCAGGATGGACAGGGTGATGGGCAGGCCGAGCTTGCGGTCGAGCACGTCATTCAGGTAGCTGTTCCGCGGGTCGTAGTAGTCGTCGGCATTGCCGGCGAACCCGCACTCGTCGAACAGGTACTCGCAGAACCCGGCGGTCCGCTGCTCCAGGTCGCCCCGGAGTCGCGGGCGGAGGTCGGCGGCCAGTTCGTCCAGCACGTTCAGGTAGGCGGGCACGTCCAGGCCGGGCAGCTCGTCGGCCGCGAGGCGCAGGTTCAATTCGGCCAGATCGACCTGGGCGAACGGGTCGGACGCGAGTTCGCGGAGTGTCGAATTCAGGTTCATTTCCTACCGTGGCCCGCGGGTGGGTTGACGGAATCATACCAGACGGGGGAAGGGGCGTGTGGAATGCGGAGTGCGGAATGCGGAATGCGGAATGAAAACACGAGTCTCACGCAGAGCCGCAGAGCCGAAGTGAAGAAAGAGTAAGATCAGACGGCTCTTTGAATTCATTCTGTTGTTTTCTCTGCGTCTCTGCGGCTCTGCGTGAGACTCGTGTTTCAAACGCACCGTGAGACAGCCCGACTTCATCTTGCGGTTGCGGAATCGCGGCCGGCCGTTCAGAATGTCCGCTCCCCACGACCGGAGACCGCGATTGGCACGCACCCCGCTGGCCTGGGCCAACCTCACCCACGACCGCCTGCGGTTCGGCCTGTTCGTGCTCGGCATCTCGTTCGCCGTCATCCTCATGTTCGTGCAGCTCGGCTTCCGCAACGCCCTGCTCGACAGCAACACCCAACTGCACGACAAGCTGCGGTGCGACCTGGTGCTCATCTCGCCGAGCCGGCAGGCGGTGGCGATGGTCGATTCGTTCCCGCGGCGGCGGCTGGAGCAGGTGCGGGCGGTGCCGGGGGTGACGGGCGTGTACCCGATGTACATCGACAACGCCTTCGGCCAGTTGCAGGACACGAACACCACCGCCCGCGGGCCGTCGCGGGGCATCCGCAGCATCGGCGTCGATCCGACGGCCCACCTGCTCGACATCCCCGAACTCGACCCGGCCGGCCCGCACGCGGCCAAGCTCCGCACGCCCGGTACCGCCTTCTTCGACACCCGCACCAAAGCCGACCCCGACCGCCCCGGCCAGACCCTGTACGGCCCGCTCGCCGACGGCACCGAGACCGAACTGAGCGGGACCAAGCTGCGGATCGTCGGGAGCGTCACCATCGGCACCGACTTCACCTGCGACGGCACCCTGGTGATGAGCGACCAGACGTTCATCGACGCCCTCCGCCGGCCGTACACCTTCCCGTCCGACTCGCCTTCCGCGAAGGTCGATCTGGGGCTGGTGCGGCTCGACCCGAGCGCCGACCGCGAGCGGGTGAAGGCGGCCATTCGCAAGGCGGTGAGCACCGGCGAGGCGGACGCCGACGTGGAGGTGCTCACCCTGGACGAACTGAAAGAGCGGGAGCAGACGTTCTGGCTGAACAACACGCCCATCGGGTTCGCGTTCGGGTTCGGCACGTTCATGGGGTTCGCCGTCGGGGTGGTCATCTGTTACCAAATCCTGAGCGGGGACGTGACCGACCACCTGCCGCAGTACGCCACCCTGAAGGCCGTCGGGTACGGCAACGGCTTCCTGGCGTGGGTGGTGCTCCAGGAGTCGCTGATTCTGGCGGTGATGGGGTTCGTCGTCGGGCTGGGCGTGAGTTGGGCCGCGTATGAAGCGCTGACCGCCACCACCGGGATGCCCCTGCGGATGACCCCCGACCGCATCGCCTGGGTGTTCGCCGGCACGCTGGCCATGTGCGCCGCGTCCGGCATGGTGGCACTGATCGGCTTGCTGCGGGCCGACCCCGCGGACGTGTTTTGACTTTCACACTGGAACCGGGAACGCAGTGACCGGGTCATTGAAAATACCCCACTC
>JANNVG010000273.1:0-1974 GCA_031414395.1 Fimbriiglobus sp. | reverse complement strand
GGCCCCGGCTACGGCGGTTCATGCTTCCCCAAAGACATCCGCGCGATCCTCGGTATGGGTCGCAAGGTGGGCCAGCCGATGCGGATGATGCAGTCGGTGGACGACGTGAACGAGGCGCAGAAGCAGGTGCTGTTCGCCAAGGTTTCGACTCACTTCAAGGGCGACCTGGCCGGTAAAACGCTGGCGTTGTGGGGGCTGGCGTTCAAGCCCCGCACCGACGACATCCGCGAGGCGCCCGCCCTGGTGCTGATTGACGCGCTGCTGGCGGCCGGGGCGAGCGTGCGGGCGCACGACCCCGAGGCGATGGCCAACGTGAGGCAACTGTACGGCGACCGCGTGACGTTCTGCGACCGCCCCTACGGGGCACTGGAAGGGGCCGACGGGCTGGTGATCGTGACCGAGTGGCAGGAGTTCCGCACGCCCGACTTCGGGGTGATGAAGAAGCTGCTGTCGGCGGCCGTCATCTTCGACGGGCGGAACGTGTACGACGAGGGGGTGATGGCCGCCCACGGGTTCACGTACTACGCCATCGGCCGCGGCAAACGGGCCTAAACCGAGAGGGCTGAGCCATGACCACCGCCACCCAGACCGGCATGACGACGGACGAGTTCCTCCGCTTGCATGGGGACGAGTCCGGCATCGAGTTGGTGGACGGCCAAATCCGGAGATTGCCTATGCCGGGGTGCGATCACGGTCAGGTGTGTTTCAGGGCGGCGCTCGTCCTCGGCAACTTCGTGATGGCGAACAACCTTGGCCGAATGATGACCAACGACAGTTTCGTCCGCATCAGTGACGAACACTGCTTCGGAGCGGACTTGATGTTCGTCAGCTTCGCCACCTTGCCGGTCGATCAGCCCACGCCGCGCGGGCCGATCACCCCGCCGGTCGATCTGGTGGTGGAGGTGCGGTCGCCGTCGGACAGCATCGGAGACATGAGCCGCAAGGCCCACACCTACCTCGATGCCGGCGTGCGTGTGGTCCTCGTCCTCGACCCCGAACACGATTCTGCCGGCATCTACCGCCCGGACGAACTGCCGCAACGGATGCACAACGGCGACGTGCTCACCCTGCCCGACGTACTGCCCGGCTTCGCAGTGCCAGTCGCGCGCTTTTTCGAGTGACACCCGGCTGTCACCCGTTGGCGTGCCGCTCGCGGTACTCGCGGGGCGTCACCCCCGTCGACGCCTTGAACGTGCGGCTGAACGCGCTGCCGTCGGCGAACCCGAACTCGACGGCGATGCGGGTGATCGGCTTGGCCGTCTGCGCCAGCGCGCGGGCGGCGGCGTGGACCCGCGATTGCAGCACGAACCGCCACACGCTCATGCCGAACACCTGCCGGAACAGCCGCTCCAGGTGCCGCTCGGAGTAGCCCACCGCCTCGGCCACGTCGGCCAGTCGCAACTCGTCGCCCAGCCGCTCCTGGATGAACTCGGCGGCGTCCCCGACCGGCCCCAGGTGGGCCAACTGCCGCCGCCGGTCCTGGAAGCTCTGCAGGGTGCCGATCACCCCGATCACCCGCCCGCCGGTGTCCCGAATCGGGTACTTGTCGGTCACGATCCAGTCCCGCAGCTTGTGCTCGTTCACCCACACTTCCACCACGTTCACCATCGGCATGCCGGTGCGGAGCACCCGCCGGTCGTCGGCCAGATATTTGTCGGCCAGGTCGGCCGGCAGGTAGTCGTGCGGGGCCAGGCCGATCACGTCGTCTTCCGTCTTCCCGCCCATGCGTTGAACCGACGCCGGGCTGACGGCCATCGTCCGGCTGTCGGCGTCCTTGACGAAGTACAGCAGGCCGGGCACGCGGTCGAACGGGCGGAGCAGGTCGCGGACGTGGGCGGCCCGGTGGAAGAAGCGGTCGCGGGCGCGGAGCGGGTCGGACATGGTCGGCATCCTGGGGACGGGATGTCCGGATTCGACAAGAACGTGTCCGCCCGAGTCTATCACTTTTGCTCGCGGTCTGCTCATCTAATGCTC
>JANNVG010000272.1:0-2295 GCA_031414395.1 Fimbriiglobus sp. | reverse complement strand
CTCCGTCAGACCCACCCTACACGCTTCGGGCCGGATGCGGTTGACACCACCCCGGCCGCGGCCGGTATGATGCCCTCAACCAAGTGAGGGCGTGCCATGTCGTTCCGCGACTTTTCGTTTCCCGAAGTGGTCGATCAACTCGGCCTGACGCTGCGACAAGCTCGGCTGTTCGCGGACATCAAACCTGCACTCGTCTCAGCAGACCTCCGTAACAAGGTGGAGAAGGGGCTTCGGATTTCACAGGGTCTGCATAACGAGAAAGCGAGATCCGAGTTTGTCGTCGCCCCTCTGCTGCTCGAGGTGTGGTCGATCGCCGGAGAGAGTTTCGGATTGTTCTCCGGTCGGGAGTTGAGCGTCGACCCGCAGAGGGGGCTGAATGGGGTTTGCGACTTTTTGTTCGCCCGCGACCCCTTAGGTTCGTTCTCAAGGCTCCAGTGCTCGCGGTTGTTGAAGCGAAGAACGACGACGTGTGGAACGGGTTCGGCCAGTGCGTGGCCACCATGTACGCCGCCCGCCTGATGAACGAGAAGGCGGCCCTGCCGCCCGCCCCGGTGTACGGGGCCAGCACCACCGGCCTGCACTGGAAGTTCTTCGAACTCCGAGACACGATCCTGACCATCGACGCCGCCGACTACACTCTGATGACCCAGGTGGATCAGATCGCCGGCATCCTGCTCAGCATGGTCTAACGCCCCCGCAAGGAAGGTTCCTCCCGTGCCCCCTGCCTCATCTCAGCGTGTCGCCGTCGTCGGCGGCGGTCTCGGCGGCCTGGCCGCCGCCTGCACCCTGGCCGCCCGCGGGCACAAGGTCGTCCTGTTCGAGAAGTCGGACTGGCTCGGCGGCAAGGCGGCGGTGTTGAACGAAGCCGGCTTCCGGTTCGACATGGGGCCGACCATCCTGACCATCCCGGCGGTGCTGCGGCAGATCTTCACCGAGGCCGGCCGGCGGATCGAAGACTACCTCGACCTGGTGCGGCTCGACCCACAGTGGCGGTGCTTCTTCACCGACGGCGGCGTGCTCGACCTGTGCGAAGACGTGGACACGATGTCGGCGACGCTGGAGAAGTTCGCCCCCGGCACCGGAGCCGCCGACGGCTACCGCAAGTTCCTCGGCTTGTCGGACAAGCTGCACGACATCTCGAACCGCCACTTCTTCTGGAAGAGCATCGGCGGGATCAAGGACATGATCGACGTGAAGGCCGGGTTCAGCCCGAAAATCCTCGCCGACGTGCTGGCCATGCGGATGGGCAAGAGCGTGGCCGGCACGGTGCGGAAGTACGTGCCGGACGCGCGCGTGGCGCAGATGATCGACCACTTCACGCAGTACGTCGGGTCGAGTCCGGATGCGAGTCCGGCGGTCCTGTGCGGCATCGCCCACATGCAAACCAACGAGGGCGTGTGGTACCCGATGGGCGGCACGCGGGCGGTGCCGCTGGCGCTCGCGAAGCTGGCCGGCGAGCTGGGCGTGGAGTTCCGCACCGGCACCGGGGTGAAGCACATCCACACCACCGCCGACGGCAAGAGGGTGACGGAACTGGAAGTGGACAGCGGCGAGCGGGTGGCGGTGAGTGCGGTGGTGAGCAACGCCGACAGCGTGCGGACGCACCGCGAACTGCTGAACGGGCACAGCGGTAAGACGAAGGCGAAGTTCGAGAAGCGGCGGGGGTACGAGCCGGCGTGCAGCGGGGTGGTGCTGTACCTGGGGCTGAACAAACGGTACTAGCATTTGTTGCACCACTCCTTCGTGTTAAGCCGCGACCCGCACGAGGAGTTCGACTTCATCTACAACAAGGGCGAGCCGGCCCCGGACCCGACGTGCTACCTGGCGAGTACGTCCCGCACCGAGCCGGGCACCGCGCCCGAAGGCGGGGACGCGCTCTATGTGCTGGTTCACACCCCGTACATCCGACCGCATCACGACTGGTCGCAGATGCTGCCCGAGTACCGCCGGGTGATCCTGAACAAGCTGAAGACGACCGGGCAGATGCCGGACCTCGAGGACCGCATCGTGTTCGAGCGGACGCTGACGCCGCAGGACATCCACGACCGCTACCGCGTGCTGAACGGCGCGATCTACGGGCTGGCGAGTCACGGCACGTGGCTGGGCGCGTTCAAGCCGGCCAACCGCTCGCCGGACGTGCAAGGGCTGTACCTGGCCGGCGGGGCGGCCCACCCCGGACCCGGCATGCCGATGGTGCTGATGAGCGGGTGGATCGCCGCCGATACCCTCGACCGCGACAGTGGCGCCACCCCGCGACCGACGCCGACGACCGCGATGGCCTGAAGTGGTCTGCTC
>JANNVG010000271.1:0-3028 GCA_031414395.1 Fimbriiglobus sp. | reverse complement strand
GAGCAGACCACTTTGTTACCCGCCCGTGACACCGCAACCGCCCGTGCCTCGTCGCAACAGTGCCCAGGGAAGTGACGCCCGCCATGACCGCCTCGCCCACCACCGCCGACCTCACGCGGGAACAGTTCCTGTCGGGCGTTCGCGCGTCCGGGGTGCTGACCGACCGCCAGTTCGACAGGCTGAGCGGCGCGCTCACCGTCTTCCAGAAGTCGGCCCGCGAGGTGGCCGAGTTCATGGTGAAGGGCGACTGGCTGACGCGGTTCCAGGCCGAGCGGCTGCTGCACGGCAAGGCCGACGGCTTCGTCCTCGGCCCGTATGTGGTCCAGGATTACATCACCAAGACGGCGAGCGGGCGGGTGTACAAGGCGAAACACCGCACCATGAACCGGGCGGTGGCGGTGCTGGTACTGAAGCCGGAGTTGACGACGGGCGAAGTGGTGCGGGAGGCCATCCGCGGGCAGGCACGGGGGGCGGCCCGGCTGGCCCACCCGAACGTGCTCACCCTCCTGGACGCGAACACCGCCGGCGACCGGATGTACCTGGTTCACGAGTACATCGACGGCGGCGACACGGCGGGGATGGTGAAGCGGTGCGGCCCACTCAGCGTGCCGCGGGCGTGCGAGTTCGTGCGACAGGCGGCACTCGGCCTTCAGCACTCGCACGAGAAGCAGACGACGCACGGGCGGCTGAGTCCGACGGCGGTGCTGGTCGGGCGGCCCGGCGGTACCGGCCCTGAGGGCGGCAAGCCGGTAGTGAAAGTGAGCGGACTGGGGCTGGGCGACCTCGCCGGCACCGAGCAGCCGGCCGAGTACGCCGCCCCGGAGTTGGCCACGAACCCGACGCCCACCACGGCGGCCGACCTGTTCGCCCTCGGTGGCGTGTTGCACTTCCTGCTGACCGGCCGACCGCCGCACCCGGCCGCACCACTGCGCACGACCCGCTGCGAACTGCCGGCTCCACTGATCGCCGTCGTGGACGCCATGCTGGCGGTGGACCCGGCCCGCCGGCCGGCATCGGCGGCGGACGTGGCCAACGCGCTCGCGCTGTTCGCCACCGACGACACCGCCCTCGTCGATTTCACCGTGCCGGCGGCCTCCGGCACGCACTCCGCCACCGCCCTGAGCGGTGGGCACTCGGTGCTGCCGGTCGGCATCCCGCTGTCCGTCACGCCCCCGCCGATGCCGGCGGTACCGCGGTCGCCGTTCGCCGACCTGAACGTGAGTGATTCCGACGACGACTCGGGCGAGACGCCGGTGAGCGGGCAGGCAGTGAACACGCCGGTGCAGACGGTGCGGCGGTCGCGGACGACCAGCCGCCGCGGAACTCGCGCCCAGAAGAACGACGTCAAGGTGTCGCTGTGGCTCGGCGTCATCGCCGCGGCGGTGGTGCTGGCGATGGCCGTCGCCGCACTCGCCGTGCTGGCCGCGGTGGTGAGGGGGTGATGTCTTGTAGGGCGGGCCGCCGTTCGCCGACAGGCGAACAAGCCCCGCCTCTTTCTTCTGCAATTCTGGTGCATGGCGGGGCTCGCGGTCCTTCGGACCTGCTCGGCCCGCCCTACTTCTGGTTCCGTGCCCGCAACTGCTTCGCCGCTTCCGCCACCAACTTCTCGCCACTCCCTTCCGCGCACCGTGCCGAGATGACTTCGTAGTTCCCCTGGCTGTACGCCAGCTTCGTCGGCACATACCCCACGCTGCCGTTGGCCAGCTCGTTCAGCATGGTCTGCTTGAACGGCGAGCCGTCTTTGATCTGCAACCCCAGGTCGGTGAAGATCTCCCCCGGCAGGCTCACCCACGCCAGTTCGCCGCCGAGTGTGAACACCTGCACCTCGCTCGGGATCGGCTTGCCCAGCCGCTCCCGCACGTCCACCGCCTTGAACGCCTGAACCTGGTCGAGGAACTTCGGGGCCGGCTTCTTCTCCGCCAGCACCTCCTTTACGATGCCTTTGGCGAAGTCCAGTTCGTCGTCCGTCACCTTTGGCAGTTCCAGATCGACGGTGGCACTCGACACCACCAGCGGGCCGACCTCCACGGGCGATAAGTTGTCGCACACCCGCAGCACCTCGCCGGCCAGCCGCGTGCCGATGCGGGACGCTTCCGCGTGCCCCTTCTGCGGCTTGCCCGAACTCACGTTGATGTGGTTCACGTCGCCGCAGCAGCCGAGGCCGAACACCGTCACCGCTTGTTCGCCGTGGACCTTCGCCAGCGCGTCGGCGATCACACCCATGTAGTCGGCCGAGAAGTGCAACCCGCCGACGGTGTCCGCGTGCATGGAGAAGTTCACGTAGGTGGCGATCACCTTCGCGTCCTTGTCGGCGGTCACGAACTGCACCACGGGCACGCTGGAATCGACCGGCCCGGCGGGCTTCAGGATCTTCGGGTTCAGCTTGCCGGGGTTCCAACCCACCGTGCCGTCGGTCATGTGGAAGCGGCGGTTGAACGCCAGGTTGACTTCCTTGCCGATGCCGCGGAACGCCTTCGCCGGCTTCTTCGCGGCGTCGGCTTTCGCCACCGCCTCGGCGATCTTCTTCGGCAGCTCCGTCATGTAATCCTTGACCAGCTTCGACTCGCCGCCGACCGCCGCGGCATACGCCCCCGGCTCGGCCAGCACCGGCCCGGTGTGCGCGTGGGTGGCGAACAGCATGACGTGCCCGGCGGGAATCTTGGTGTCGGCCTCGATCCGCTTGCGGGCGTCGGCGGTCATGCCGAAGGTGGTGTGGATGATGTCGAGGCTGACGAGCGCCGCCTTCGTGCCGTCGAGTTCGATGACGATGGCACGGGCGAAGAGCGGGTCGTGCGTCCCCTCGGCGGCCCGCATCGAGTAGTAGCCCGACATGGGCGTGCCGAGCGCCGGGGTGATGTCCACCTGGGCGGCCCCGACGAGCAGGTCGGCGGCCGGGGCGACCGTGGTCAGCGAGAGCGCGAGGACGGCGAGACGAAACACGTTTGCACCTGGGCGAAGAACAGGTTGAACAGGAGGGACACGGATGACACGGAAGACGACAGGGATGAAGAGGATCAGAAGAAATGAT
>JANNVG010000270.1:0-10089 GCA_031414395.1 Fimbriiglobus sp. | reverse complement strand
GAAGAGCGTCCGGTCGTCGGAGGCCTTCGTCAAGTTGGCCATGATTCACCTCATGCTCAACCGGCTGAAGCCGAAACATGTGGACGCCGAGTTCCAATATCACAATGCCGCTTAACACCACCTTGTGGGACAGTCACTAAGTGCCATTCGTGACTGTGACCGCGAAGGGCACCACCCGCGAACTCGTCTTCACCCCGACCCGACCGGGCGTGACACGAGTGGTGAGCGACAGCATCCAACTGGTGCCGGTGGGTAGTGACGGCGAGGACCGCCCGACCCGCCCGCTGGCCATCCGCGGCGACGTGAAACACGACATCTCGAGTTCCCCGACTGACATTCTGCTCGGCCGGTTGACGCTCGGCTCGAAGACGGAAGAGGCGGTCCGTCTCGTTTCGCGGACGAATCGGAAGTTCACCGTTCTGACCCTGCCGACGGCGACTGATGACATCGTGGTGGTGGCGAGTGAAACGGATCCCCAGTCGTTCACGCTGCGAATCGAGATCAGCGGGCGCGGGGAGCAGGAGCGACATTTGAGCGTGACGGTACGGCAAGACGACGGGACGGACGCGACCGTCCGCATCCCGATTCGATACCTCGGTGAGTGAGGATCAGGCTGATGAACGAGTCCCACCGATTCGCCGCCTTGAGCGTGGCCCTCTTCGTCTGCGTGGCACACGCCCAGACGCCGCTGGCCGACTCCCCAGCGCTTGCGGCGGCACGCAAGCGTCAGGACGCGATCAAGTCGATCGAGTTCACCGTCCGCGTCAAACAGACCGTCGAGCCAAACGTCATGGGGCAGTCTGAGTGGGCCGGTCAAGGGACGTTCCCGAAGGAAAAGTCCCACTTCGAATCGATTAACCGCCTGGTGTTCGATGGGAACAAGATTCGGTTCGAAGACAACCACCCGATGCCCCATGCGTCGCGGATGGAGTGGATGAACGCGAAATGCCTGTACGTCGGCGACGGGGAACTGGTGAGGTTCTATCAGGGTCCGGCGGAAGGTCTGTCGCGTGAGAACTGCATCGCGAAAATCAGCACGGTCCAGAATGAATCGGTGGCGGGGTATCGAATCTACATGCCTCTGCACCTCGCCTGCCGCGGCGTCACGAACCCGAGTTGCCGGCAGGCGTTCACCGTCGGGCAGTTCACCCGAACCGGCTTGGCCGCCATGATCCGAGGTGAGGCGACGGACGAGTACCTTCGCAAACCGAGCCAGACCTCCGCCGCCGTCCAACTCTGGGTGGCTCCCGCCGCCGACCAGTCGCCCCGGAGGATCCGGTACAACCGTGCGGGCGGTGGGGCTGTCGCACTGACGGACATCACATCGGAACGGGACGCCGGGTCTGGCCTGTGGCTCCCGAAGTCTTGGGTGCATACCAGTTACTCCCCCACTGGCGACAAAGTCGAGCAGACCCACACCGTGACGGTCGAAAGCATACGCCTCAATCACAGTTTCGACCGTAGCGAATTCGACCTCACCTTTCCGGCCGGCGTCGAGGTGTAAGACGACCGGACCGGCAATTACACGCTGTCGGACGGCGGCAGTGGTGGTGTGCCGTTGACACGGGCGGGGGGCGAACCCGTGAATGAACCGGCCTCGCTCCTGGCGCGGTACTGGTGGGTCGTCACGTGCGTCGTCGCCGTTGGGGTGATGGCGGGGGTGTGGTTCGTGGTGCGGCGGAAATCCCGTCACGGGCGGAAAGGGTGACTGTCATCCATAGACTCGTCCTCCCCGTGGTGGCGAGTCTGCAACCGGAGATGTTCTATGTCCTCGCAGAACGCAAGTGGCGGGTTCGTGCTGACCCTGCTGGCGATCCTGTTCACCGGGACGTGCCTCGCCGACAACTGCGATCAGCGCTGTCGGAACCGAGTGGATTTCCACTTGTGCAACGGTGCCGTTCCGGGGTACTTCCTCAAATACTCGTTGCCGGACTGCAAGCACTGTTCGACCGGGAAGTGCGACACGGCGGTGGAAGGCTCTGATCGGAGCTGCATCAAGAGTGGACAGAACTCCTACCGGAAGTACGGCACTGGCCTCGACAACTGTGAATGCGCGGCGGGGAAGTACGTTGAGGCGGCAAATCTTGCGGATGTCGAGCCGGGCGTGCCGCCCACCGTCGTCGACAAGCACGTCTGCGACACCACCATCATCGTCGACCTGCCTCCGAAACGGTAACGGCGAGTGATCCAATGCAACGCCGTGGCATCACGCTCCTCGAACTGCTGGTGGTGATTGCCATCATCGCCATCCTGATCGGCCTGCTCCTCGCCGGGGTGCAGGCCGTCCGCTCGGCCGCGGCGCGGGCCGACTGCCAGAACCGCCTGAGACAACTCGGCCTCGCCGCCCACAACTACCACGCCACCCACCGCCACTTTCCGGAGGGAGTGGCGTACCCGTTCTCCAAGTCAGAAGCAGAGTCCGAGTCGAAGCACGCCGGCCTGTCGTGGCACACTTCGCTGCTGCCCCAACTGGAACAGGACGCACTCTGGCGGCAGGCGGGGGCCGCGCACACCGCCAAGCCGTCGGGCGAGTCGGCCGAACACATGGCCGTCGCCGCCCACCCGATCCCCGCCTTCCGATGCCCGACCGATTCCCGACCGCTCGGCCGGTTCGACTACGAGCCGGCCGCTTCAAAGGAACTGCCGTGGGGGCTGACCAACTACCTCGGCGTGTCCGGCACCGGGTTCGCCGCGGATGATGGAGTTTTCCACCCGCGATTGAAAGTGACTACGTCCGGCATCACCGACGGCACGTCGAACACGCTGATGATCGGCGAGCGGCCGACCGGCCGGCACGGGTACGGCAGCACGTGGTACTCCGGCTGGGGCACGTTCCGATACTTCAAAGGCCAACTCATGCCGGTGGATGAGGAGTGGGCGAACGCACAGGTGATCGGGGCGTCGTGTCCGGAGGAGAGAACCGTCTTCCAGCCCGGCAAGTACGACGACCCGTGTCACCAGCATCACTTCTGGAGTCTGCACCCCGGCGGGGCGAACTTCGCGTTCGCCGACGGCAGTGTGCGGTTCCTCAGTTACTCCGCCGCGAGCGTGCTGCCCGCGCTCGCCACCCGCGCCGGCGGCGAGACCGTCCCCGGCGAGTGGTAGGGCGGACGGCGGCGGGCGCAATCGCACTGCACGGCGGCGGTGCGGTTGCTCGGCGCGAAGCTGTCACCGGCCGTCGCCCCGAAGGCGTCGTGGATCGACGAGCGCATCGAACGGCTCGGTGATCCCGACTTCCGCACCCGTCAGACGGTCGAGCGCGACCTGACCGCAGTGGCGGACATAGCGGCCGTGCCACTCCGCGAGGCCGCCGACGCGGGCCTGGAATCGGAGGAGGCGGAGGAGCGGTTGAACCGGATTCTGTCGCGGGCGATGCGCCGGCTCGCCCGCCCTACCACTTGAAGGCCGTCACTTCAACAGCCGGACGCGGTAGAGCGGGAAGTAGATCAGGCTGACCACACCGGTGATGTCCGTTCGCGGCACCGGCCCCCAACTGCGGGAGTCGAGTGACCGCCGGGAGAAGTCGCCGAGGACGAAATACTCGTCCGGGCCGAGTTGCAGCGGGCGGGCGGGTGAGCCGAAGCCGTCGGGCATTCCATCAACCGGGGCGAATGTCAGCTCGGCGATGTCGGCGGGTTGCTCCTGCTTCGTGCCGTCGATCCAGATGCCGCCGTCGCGGATGACCACCTCCTCACCCGGCAGCCCGATCACCCGCCGCGTCATCAGCAGCCGTGCCGGAGTTGGCGAGTGGACCGCCACCACATCCCACCGGGCCGGCGGCAGGAACTTGCACACCACGTATCGATCCGCGGCGGTGGTCAGGATCCGCGGTTCGATTCGTGCTTCGCCCGGTTGTTGACACGCCGAACACATGCCGAGGTGGTCCATGCTCTCTCGGGGAGGCAACTGCGGATCGACCGACACCGTCGTCGGCCCGCCGCAGTGCGGGCAGGTGCCGGGGCTGTGCGTTCCGAGCAGGGTCGGGGCCATTGCGTGCGAAGTCTGGATGAACCCTTCGACGACGAACGGCTTGACTACGAAGAAGAGGAACGCCAACATCACCGCCGCCGTGACGAGCTTCGGCAGCCAGATTTGAAGCCCACGCCAGACCGACACGCGGAACAGGACGGCCAGCAGCAGGCAGTTGGCCACGGCGGTGACGCCCAACGGCAGAAGGAACTCCACCAGCGGGGTGGCGCGCCAGGATGCAGAACACGCCGACCGCCGCCGAGAGCACGAGCGAAACCACGATCAACACGAGCGTGACCCGCCCCGCCCGCCAGAACGACACGCCGGGCACCTTCGCCCACTTTGCGCCGAGCTTGATCGCCAGGGTGTGCAGGAGCAGGCTGACGATCAGCAGCAGGACGATCAGGGCGAGTGCGATCACGGGGGGCCTCCGCCTCTCGGTTGAAGGGCCTGAGCGGTGTCAATGTGGTGTCGAGGGCGGGTCGGTGTCGTCGGCTGTGGTAGGCGCGGCCGGAGGCGCGGGCGGTAGCGGGAACAGCCGATCCCTGATGTGCTGGCGGACTTCATCCGCGAACGCGGCGAAGCTGGGGCAGACCTGTTCGGCGGTGGCGAGGGTGAGGTGTTCGGCCATCGCGGTCTTCTCGGCCAAGTTCGGGTGCCGGACGTTCGGGTGACACGCGGCGAGGACCGTTTTCGGGTTGTTGGTGCGGTTCGCTTGCGGCGCCGGGAGGGCTTCCGGTTGCGGTGGAACCGTGGGGCGTTGTTTCAACCCGAACCCGCGCCGCACGGCCGACGCATCCGACAGCAGCCACGACTCGATGCACGGGTGGGCCACACCGATTGCCATCGGGAAATCTGGCAGGCTGTGATTCCGCCCGCGTTCGAGTTCGGTACGCACGCCGGCAGGATTTCCTTCGCTATCCATCACGAACACGCACCCGGCGGAACCGTTGATCTGTGCGGTTCGCTTGAACAACCACGCCTTCTGCCAGAGCGGTTTGCCACCTTGCAGGAACATTAACGGGGTCCGCTTCACCCGGATCGTCGGCGGGTCGTCGCACAGCCGGCGGGTGAGGACGGTGACGACGCCGGCGGTGGCCGTCACCGGCGCGTCGTCCATCTTGGCCACATCCGTCTTCCCTTCTCCGCAGATTTCGATGACGACTTCGGTGGGCGAGGGGGAGGTCACTTGAGCAAGTCCTCCTCGTTGAGGTTGTACCACAGCTCGCCCAGGTAGAAGCCGTCTCCCATCCGCTCGCGGATGTGCGGGGCGTCCCGCAGCGGGAACGCCTTCGCGCTGCCGTCGGGTTGACGCCGCATGAGCGTCACTTCCTCGGGCTGGAACTCACTCAGCAGGTACGGCGAGTGCGTGGTCATGATGATCTGCGGCGCGTTCTCCTCCCGCTCGACGAACTGCCGCAACAGCTTTGCCACTTCGATGAGTCGCTTGGGGTGGATGCCGTTCTCCGGTTCTTCGATGAGCAGTACGTTCGGCGGCTTCGGAGAGTGCATGAGGGCAAGGAATCCGAGGAGAAGGACTGCACCATCTGAGGCGTGTTGAAGCTGAATGTCCCCGTCGTGCGTTGAAAAAAGTAATCGCTTCCCAGGAGCCGCGTCCCGCTGATCGAATTGGTCGCGGTCGTTCGTTGTTCGGCTCCAGGCCAATACACTCTCCAAACGCACACGCGTGAACTGTGGGAAATATTGCAGGAATGTCGCTTGGAGTGTCGTAAACCTTTCGTTCTCGAAATCTCGAATCTGATCGATCAACGTGGCCAGCCCGAACCCATCCCGGTCAAGAGTGTATCGAGCCGGCACTTGGCCCGCTGATGGTCGAGCCATTACCGACGGATTCAATCGGTATGTCTTCGCCAGGTATCGCCCCGATTGAGTGCGGAGCAACTCTACACCTTGCTGGAACAAAGGACTCCCATCCGCAGGCACTACGGTGGTGTCGTTGATGGTCGATTCACCGAAGTACACTTTCGGTTTCGAGTTACTCGTCGCGAACCTGAAGCCGGATTCCCACGACTTGAATTCAAAGCGATGTCTCACCTCCGGCGTGGTGGCGAAGCTGAATCTGATCTCCTTCATCTTCGAACGATTCCAAACTAACTCATCTCCAACAGCCTCGGGAAACCCCTCTCGTTTTCCCAAATCCTCTGGCGGCCCGAGTGTGTTGACAGCAACATGAATCGCCTCCAGCAAGCTCGTCTTGCCGGTGTCGTTCTGGCCGATGAGGACGTGGATGGGCGTGAGCGGGAGCGACACGTCCGCCAGGCACTTGTAGTTCTTCACGCTGAAGTGCGAAAGCATCGCTCCCCCTCCGGTTGCACTTGCACTGAATCCGCTCAGCCACTGGCCCCTCGCTTGCGCTTCGGGCTAACAACCACATCTTACCCCGTGGTCGCGCCTTCGCTGGCGCTGCGGGCGAGTTTGGCGTACTTCACCAGCACGCCGCGGTCGGCCTTCAGCGGCGGTTTCGTCCACCCCTTCGCCCGCTCCGCCAGCTCCGCGTCCGTCAGGTGTACGCTCAGCGTCTTGCGGTCGCCGTCAATCGTGATGCTGTCGCCATCCTTCAGCAGTGCGATGGGTCCACCCACCCACGCTTCCGGGGCCACGTGCCCGACCACCAGCCCGCGGGTGCCCCCGCTGAACCGGCCGTCGGTAATCAGCCCGACCGACTCGCCCAGCCCCTGCCCCGTCAGCGCCCCGGTGATGCTCAGCATCTCGCGCATCCCCGGCCCGCCCACCGGCCCCTCGCCGCGGATGACGAGGATGTCGCCCGCCTTCACCTTCTCCGCCTTGATCGCGGCGAAGCACGCCTCCTCGCCGTCGAACACCTTCGCCGGCCCGGTCAGCGTCCGCTCCGTCAGCCCGCTCAGCTTCGCCACCGCGCCGTCGGGTGCCAGGTTCCCCTTCAGGATGGCGATGTGCCCCTTGTGGTACTTCGGCTTGTTCAGCGGCATCACCACGTCTTGCGGCTTGACGTACACGCTCTTCACGTCGGCCAGGTTCTCGGCGAGTGTCTTGCCGGTGACGGTCGGGCAGTCGCCGTGCAGGTAGCCGGCGTCGAGCAGCGCCTTCAGAATGGCGGGCGTGCCGCCGACGCGGTACAGGTCGTACATGACGTACTTGCCGCTCGGCCGCAGGTCGGCCAGGTGCGGCACCGTCTCGCCCAGGCGGTCGAAGTCGGCGAGAGTCCACGGCACGTTGGCCTCGTGGGCAATGGCCATCAGGTGCAGCACGGCGTTCGTGCTGCCGCCGAGCGCGAGCACCAGCGTGAAGGCGTTCTCCAGGCTCTTGCGGGTGATCAGATCCCGCGGGCGGATGTTGTGCGCGATGCAGTGCATGAGCGCCTTACCGGCCATGTACGCCTGCCGCTCCTTCGCCGAACTCACGGCCGGGTAGCTGGCGTCGTGCGGCAGGCTCAGGCCCATCGCCTCAATGGCGGTGCTCATCGTGTTGGCGGTGTACATGCCGCCGCACGCGCCGTGGCCGGGGCACGTCTCGCACTCGATCTTGTGCAACTGGTCGGCGTCGATCTTCTTCGCCTGAAACTGGCCGACCGCCTCGAACGCGCTCACGATGTCGAGCGGCTCGCCGTCCGGCCCCAGGCCGGGCAGGATGCTGCCGCCGTACACGAACACGCTCGGGATGTTCAGCCGGGCCATCGCCATCACGCAGCCGGGCATGTTCTTGTCGCACCCGCCGAAGGCGATCACGCCGTCGTGGTTCATCGACCCGCACACGGTCTCGATGCAGTCGGCGATGACTTCGCGGCTCACGAGCGAGTACCTCATGCCCTGGTGCCCCATGCCGATGCCGTCGGACACGGTGGGCGCGCCGAAGATCTGCGGCACCCCGCCGGCGGCGCGCACGCCCTCAATGCCCTTGCGGGCCAGGCGGTCCAGGTGGGCGTTGCACGGGGTGATGTCCGAGAACAGGCTGGCCACGCCGACGATCGGCTTGTCGAAGTCGTCGTCGTGAAAGCCGACGGCGCGGAGCATGGCGCGGTTGGGCGCGCGGCCGGGGCCGGCGGTGGTGGTCAGGCTGTGGCGGGGGGGGGAGGAATCCGACATCGTTAAGCGTTCCGATCAGGGTGCGGGCGGGTCGTCGGCGAATCGGGCGGCGGCGGCAGGCGGCGGGCGAATCGGCGGAATGGGTCCGCCGCACACGATTCGCTGAGCTACAGACCCTCACCGCCGGCGGCGCACGTCGCGGCCGACCGGCCTGTTTTACGAACGAGGACAAGTCATGCGTGGCACCGTGAAGAACGTGGTCGAGTTCCTGAAGCGCGAAGACGGCCCGACGGCGGTGGAATACGCCGTCATGCTGGCCCTGATCGTGGTGGTGTGCATCGCCGCCATCACCGCCATTGGGGCGGCCAGCAACCAGACGTTCAGCACCGTCGGGTCGAGCATCAAGCCGAGCTGACCCGGTGGCACAGGCGTCCCGCCTGTGAACTCTCTCCCCCCAGCGCCGCCGATCCGGGCGGCGTTCGGCGTTTCCGGGGGTGAACACGGCACGCGGCGGTTCGGGCGTGGGTGGAAAAGCGTGGCCGGGGCGAGGGACGGTTGGTGCGGGCGTGTGAAGGAAATTCGCCGTGAGACTTAATCCGAAAAAATGGCCTGTAGCGGTTTGCACGACTGCGCGGCGTGGCCTAGATACCAGTCGTTGACGGGCCGCGGTCGACCTCCCCGGATGAAGTCTCCGGGAACCGCCGCCCGCTCTCACACACCCTCCGGAGAAGTGACATGAAGGCGACCCTGAAGAACGTGGTTGAGTTCCTGAAGCGCGAAGACGGCCCGACGGCGGTGGAATACGCCGTCATGCTCGCCCTCATCGTGGTGGTGTGTATCGCCGCCATCACCGCCATCGGGGCGGCCAGCAACCAGACGTTCAGCAGCGTCGGCTCGGCCATCAAGCCGAGCTAACTGTGGCCGACGACGAAACGCGCCGAAGCCCAGGCCCCGTGGCCTGGGCTTCGGCCGTTATTTGGCCAGCAGCTTCTTCACGAACGCCTCCTGTTCGTCGACCGTTTTCAGGTCGGGCACGATCACCCGCGTGCCCTGGCGGTCGAACGCCACCAGCGCGGGGGTGGCCGAGGCGTCGTGCTTCTCCGTCCAATCGTCCACCTTTTGCGGGCGGTCCTTGAAGATGTAGTTCGGGAAGGTGGCCCCCTGGTCGGTCAGGAACTTCAGCACTTTGTCTTTTTGCTCCCACTCGCCCTGATCGACGTCCAGCGACATCACCACCAGCCCCTGCCCGGCGTACTTGCGGTGCAACTGCACCGTGTGCGGGAACTTCGCCCGGCACGGCCCTCACCCCAGGAACCAGGCGTCGATGAGCACCACCTTGCCCTTGTGGGCGGCGATGGCCTGATCCAGGTCGGCGACCGTCACCGCCGTCAGTTCGATCGTGTCGGGGGCGGCGGGTGGTGTGGGGCCGGGGGCGCCGCCGCACCCGGCGATCAGCACCGCCAGGAGGGGGAGAAGTCCGCGTCGCATGATGGTTTCTCCGTCGTGAATGACAAGGGGAATTGTAGGCGTGGTATGGAACCGGGAACGGAGTGACCGGGTTTGGCTTGCCACCCCACTCACTCCGTTCGGGGTTCCACCCGGTCACTCCGTTCGGGGTTCCACGGTCTCTTACCGACCAGACGGCAGCGGCACGTCCTTCGGCTCTTGCACCACGCCGACGAACGACCGCCGGCCCAAGTGGTACGCCTGCCGCACGTCGGCGAGCGACCGCCACGCGGGGTCGTCGGTCGGTGTGGCGGAAATGCGATAGCGGGCGGGGCCGGGCGGTGGCGGCAACTCGATCCGCGGCACCGGCCGGCCGAGAGTGTCGACCAGTCGCACCCGCACGTCGGCCCGCCCGCGGTACAGCAGGTGCCAGTACAAGTGAATCCCTTCTTCGGCGTTCAGTTCGCCGACATCGGATGACCCGCTCACCCACTCGGCGACGGCACCCGGCGGGGCGGCGCGTTCCACTGTGTCGAGCAGGTGCCACAACATCCGCGAGCGGGCGGTCAACTTCTCCTGTCGCCCCACGCCGGCCACCAGTACCGCCGTCAGCCCGACGCCGAACACCACCCACGCCAGCACCTTCACCCAC
>JANNVG010000269.1:0-5700 GCA_031414395.1 Fimbriiglobus sp. | reverse complement strand
GTACTGGAACCGGGAACGCAGTGACCGGGTGATGGCAGCCGGCACGGGTGGCCGACTCTCGCCGAGAGTCGGACGGGGGCCGATGCCTGGGAAGCCCGCGTGGAGCGAAGGACGGATTTTTCCCCCAACTCCACGTTCGTCACTCCGGCTGACACCCCGACCGACTCTCGGCGAGAGTCGGCCACCCGCTCGGAGCCGGTCACTGCGTTCCCGGTTCCACGTCCCCCGCCCGCACGGCGTCGGCGAAGCGGTTCGTCTCGGCCCAGTGTTCGGCGATCCGCGTCAGGCGTTCCAACTCGGCCTGGGCGAGCAGTCGATACCGTTCCAACTCCTCGCTCCGCACCTTCGTGGGCACGGCGAACGTGCGACCGGACACCACCTTCGCCCGAGTACACGGCTTCGGGATGGCGAACCGATCCCAACTGCGGGCGCGCCACGGGCGGTGGTACGCCACCCCGAGCGGGGCGAGGGTGAGGCCGGTCTTGGCGGCCAGGAAGATGGCGCCGGGCTGGATCACCCGCCGCGGCCCGCGGGGGCCGTCGGGCGTGATGGCCAGGTGCCGACAGCCGGACACGTCGCGGATGATCTCCCGCACCGCCTGCATCCCCCCGCGGTTCGTGCTGCCGAAGATGGGCGTGAGGCCGAGGGTGCGAACGACCGTGGCCAGCAGTTGCCCGTCGGCGTGGCTGCTCACGAGTGTGGACACGTCCGGGCAGGCGAACTGCGTGAGCGGCAGCAACAGCGTCTCGTGCCAGAGCAGGTAGAGGCTGCGGGGTTCGGGCGGCGACTGCGGGGGCATGACCGGCGGACCGAGCGCCTTGTACTCGACCCGCAGCGTGCGGACGAGGCCCCGCACGACTTGCGTGCCCAGCCAGCCGGCGGCGCGGATCAGGTGCGGGTGGCGGATTTTCATTCGAGCGGTGGGACAATAGGTGCCGGGCACACGGCCTCAAGGAAGGCGCGGAGCCGGTCGTACGCCACTTGAGGTGAGACGGATTCCGGTTTCTCCTTCCGCCGACCGTGTGCGACCCAGTTCCGGTACTTGCGGACTTGGTTCACACTCTCGATCAGGTCGTTCCGGTCGGACCCTTTGAACTGTTCCAAGAGGGCGAAGAAACTCCGCTCCTCGATCGACTCTTTGGCCTGCCGCATCCAGTATTTGAGGGCCGGATGAGTGACGGCTTCGCGGGCCGGTTTGGTGTCGCTCAACACGCGATCCCGCACCACCGCCTCGAACACCGAGAACAGGACGAACACGGCGACGTCGTTGAGTTCGTTCAGGCCGGTCCTCGCGTCCTTCGAAGCTGTCTTCCCGTCCAAATCACGCAAGGTGTTGTCTTGGCCGAGCGGTCCGTCTTTCGGCAAGTCGTCCCAATACTTCCCGGCCAACCTGTCGAGCCGGCGCAGGCTCGCGCGAACCCCTTGGTACCACTTCCAGGCGTCGTCCAGGGTGGTCATTTCAACAAGTCCAGAATCACATCTTGGATGACTTCGTCCTTCCAGAAGCGCGGGTCCTTTCGGTCCTCGTCGCAAACCCACCAGCCGTGCCCGTTCTCCAGCAGCGGCGTCCGATAGGCCAAGTATCGCCGCGTGCCGTCCGTGATGTCCACCCGCCCTTCGATCTGAAACGCGCTCCCGTCGGGCGTCCTCAACCGACCCACGTTGAAGCGGCCCTGCGGTTCGACTTTCACTTCGGTGTCGCCCAGAACAATCTCCAACGACGGCAGTTCGTACTCGCCGAACCGCACCTCGCGGAGGTACACCCGCGACTTGCGGATGAACAACACCCGTTCCGAGTCGGCCGCTTCGACGGCCGATCGCACAACCTGAAGGAACTGATCGACATCCCGACGCCACTCGTCGAGCGACTGCTTGTTCTCTTGCGCCTTGGCGCTGATTTCTTTCCCGGTCGTCTTCAGATACTCCGCGAGCTGGCTCATACCTCGCCCTCCTGAACCGATCCACATTGTACACGGCCGACGTTCACCCCGCCCACTCGCCGGTGAACACCTCCGTCGCCGGGCCGGTCATGTAAACACTCCCGTCCGCCTCGCTCCATTCCAGTTCCAGATCCCCGCCGGGCAGGTGCGCCAGCAACTTCCGCCCGGTGCGGCCGGTGAGCACGCCGGCCACGCACACCGCACACGCCCCGGTGCCGCACGCCAGTGTGATGCCGCTGCCCCGCTCCCACGTCCGCATCGTCACTTCGGATGGTGAATGCACCTGCACGAAGTGGGCGTTGATCCGCCGCGGGAACACGGGGGCGTGTTCGATGCCCGGTCCGACGGCTTCGAGCGGCACCGCTTTCACGTCGTCCACGTAGATGCTCACATGCGGGTTGCCCATCGACACGCACGTCCCGCGGAAGCTCCTGCCGCCGGCCGTGAACTCCACGTTCACGGGCGGGTCGCCGGGCAGCGTGGTCGGGATGTCGGCCGACTTCAAGATGGGCGTGCCCATGTTCACCCGCACCCGCTCGGCCTTGCCGCTCGACACTTCCAGATCAACGGTCAACATCCCGCGGCCGGTCTCCAGTTTGAGCTGGGGCTTGCGGGCGATGCCGTGGTCGTACACGAACTTGGCCACGCACCGCAAGCCGTTCCCGCACATCTCGGATTCGGACCCGTCGGCGTTGAACATCCGCATCCGGGCGTCGGCCACTTCGGAGGGGCAGATGAGAATGAGGCCATCCCCGCCGATGCCGAAGTGTCGGTCGCTCACCTTGATGGCAACAGATGCGGGATCCTGAACCGGCGGGCCGTTCACGCAATCGACGTACACGTAGTCGTTGCCCAGGCCGTGCATCTTGGTGAACCGCATGGCGGGGGTTCTCGTGGGGAAAGGGGGAATTGTAGGGCGGGCTGGTCTAACCGGGTGGCCGACTCTCGCCGAGAGTCGGACGGGGTGTCGGCATGAGTGACGAGCGTGCAGTTGCTGAAAGCCGTCCCTCGCTCCACGCCGGATTCACTCGCTTCAGCCCCCGGCCGACTCTCGGCGAGAGTCGGCCACCCGGTTCACTTGCCGGTCAGCTTCCGCCAGAGGCGGCGGAGCAGGCCGGGGTAGGCGGGCGGGAATGCGGCTTCGTCGCTCCTTTCCACGCGCTCGCCGTTGGCTCGCGGCTAACCGTACAACGTCTCCATCCTAATTCCGCACTCCCCACTCCGCATTCCGAAATGTCCCCCCACCCCGACTCCGTGCTCGCCGCCCTGCGGAAGTTCGACACGCCCACCATCCTGAACCTGATCGAGCTGTTCGACGCCATCCCCCGCACCAGCGGGTACACCGACCGCCGCATTACCGCCTGCTTCCCGCACCTGCCGCCGATGGTCGGGTACGCGGTCACGGCCACCTTCCGCGCGGCGACCAAGCCGATGTCAGGCGACGTGTACGCCGGCCTCGACCAGCAGGTGCGGCAACTCGCCAACACCCCCGGCCCGAAGGTGGTGGTGTTTCAAGACCTCGACGACCCGAGCGTGGCGGCCACCTTCGGCGAGGTGATGTGTACCAGCTACAAGGCGTTCGGGTGCGTTGGACTCATCACCTCCGGCACCGGCCGCGACCTGGATCAGGTGCAGGCGCTCGACTTCCCGTGCTTCACCGGCGGCACGGTGGCCTCGCACGGGTACTGTCAAATCGTCGAACTGGATGTGCCGGTGCGGGTCGGCGGGGTGTGGATCAATCCGGGCGACCTGCTGCACGGCGACCGCAACGGCGTGGCGGTCATCCCGCACCACATCGCCGCAGCAACCGCCGAAGGCTGCCCCGGACTGATGGACGCCGAAGCCGTGGTGCTCGACTACCTGAAGGCGGGGAACGCCACCGGCGACGGGTTCGTGACGGCCCGCATGGAGTGCAGCCGGCGGGTGAAGGTGCTGAGCGAACGGCTCAAGGCGATGGTGAGCGGGTGAGGCCCCGGGTGATGGTGGCCACCCGGCGGTTCACACCGCCGGTTCACCCAGACGGTTCTTGTACTCCGCCTCGCCGATCCGCTCGAACGTCACCACATCGCCCACCCGGAGCGGGAAGTAGTCGGCCGCCACGTCCACCAGCAGCAGCGGCGTGCGGCCGATCAGGTGCCACCCGCCCGGTCGCGGTAGCGGGTAGATGCCCGTCTGCCGTCCGGTGACGCCCACGCTACCCGGTTCCACCCGCACCCGCGGGCTGTTCAATCTCGGCACCCCGCAGAGTTCCAGCGGCAGATACCCCAGGTACGGGAAGCCGGGCACGAACCCGACGGCGTACACCGTGTACTCGGTGCCGGTGTGAAGTCGGATCACGTCTTCGGCCGTCAACTCCAACTGCTCGGCCACTTGCGGCAAATCCGGGCCGAGTTCGTAGCACACGGGGATCACATGCCGCACGCCCACTGACACCGCGGTGTCAGTGACCGGCAACACGTCCAGCCACCGCAGCACGTCGGCGGTTCGGATCGTGTCGGCGTCGAAGTACACGCCCACGCTGGCGTAGGCCGGCACCACGTCGAGCAGCCACGGCGGGGCGGCCGACCGCACCCCGGCCGCGAACCGCACGGCCGCGGGTTCGTCGGGCAGGTACGCCAACACCGCCTGATCGCCGAGGGGCACGAACTTCATGGCCGGTCACGGTGAACCGCGGGTGTCAACCCGTGGGTGCTTGAAACCCAGGCGGACTCACGTCGCGCCGTTCGCCCTGTTGTACGCGAACCTCCCGCCGTCCGCTGGTATCATGCCCGTGAGGTGCCACACGCCATGCCCGACCAGACCTTCCCGCAGCACGTGCGGCTGAAGACGCCCGCCCAGTTCAAGGCGGTGTACGACCGCAAGCGGTCGGTGAGCGACGGCGTGCTGGTGGTGTACGCCGCGGCCAACGCCCTGCCGCACCCGCGGGTCGGCCTGTCGGTGTCGCGCAAAGTGGGAAACGCGGTCGTGCGGAACCGCTGGAAGCGGCTGCTCCGCGAGGCGTTTCGATTGCACCGGCACGCCCTGCCCGCCGGCCTCGATTTCATCCTCATCCCGCGGTCCGGCCAGACCGAGCCGACGCTGGAAGTGATCGTCGCCTCGCTCACCAAGCTGGCGGGAGACGCGGCGCGGCGCGTGCCGCGAGTGCCGGAGGGGACGGCATGAACTGGTTGTGGCGGGGGCCGGTGGTCGCGCTGTCGGCGGTACTCATCGCCGTGGTGCGGGTGTACCAGTGGTGCGTCCGCCCGCTGCTGCCCCCCACCTGCCGGTTCGTGCCGGGGTGCAGCGAGTACATGATCCTGGCGGTGAAGAAGCACGGGCCGCTGGTGGGCGGGGCGAAAGGGGGGTGGCGAATCTGTCGGTGCAACCCGTTCTGCAAGGGCGGGTACGACCCGCCGTGAGTCGGTTGTTGGAAGTGCTCTGCTCGCTCCGGGTGGGGTTCTCGATTGACCGCTCGCGGTGCGTGAAGAGCACTTCCCGCGGTTCACGCTACTTCTTCTCGGTGCCGCCGACCGGCACGATCGGCGGCAGGGCGGCGGGCGGTGGCACCGCCGGTCCCGCACCCACCGCACCACCGGCGGGCGGAAGCACCCCGCCGCCCGGCACCGGCAGCACCGGCTTGTCGGCCCGGAAGCTGGCCATGTCGTGCCGGCGGACGACCACCCCCCCCCCCCCCCGCCCCGGGCCCCAACTGTTCACCCCCAAAATTGCCGTGGGCCTCTACGCCACCGAAAAGGGCCGCATCCCCGCGCGCACCCCCCCC
>JANNVG010000268.1:0-8062 GCA_031414395.1 Fimbriiglobus sp. | reverse complement strand
AGGCCCTGTTCGACCAGACCGACCTGATCCGCACTCGCCTGGCCGACCTGGGCGTGACCCTCGAAGACCGCCCCGCCGGCACCTCGTGGCGGGTGGGGTGAGCCGTCTTTTCTGGTACGTCGCGGATTCGGGTCAGAGTATACTGCCCGTGGGTGAACACCGCCCCGTTCTCGCCCTACCAGGAGAAGATGATGCCAACCCCGCAACCAACCCAGCCTGTCAAAGACGACGACGGTCTCGTGACACACGTTCACACTGAAACTCCGGCACAAGTGACGGAGTATTGGACACCGGAACGGATGCAGGAGGCCCGGCCGGTGCCGATGCCGAGTGTCGTGGTGCCGCCGACGATACCGCCGACCACGCCTGCGGTTGGCAAAAAGCCCACGAAATCGTGATTCGGTCGTGATCGTACACGTTCGGAATATCAAAAGGTTGTGAAAATCTCTCTCCCACCTCTCGCTCGCCACAACCGCTCCTGTTGAAGAATCCGACATAATCGGAATTTTCGACTTGTCGGGTATTCCGCCACCGCTACCGTATTGCCAGACGGATCGATTCACGTCTGGCTTCAGCCCGTAAGCCCCGACGTTCGCCCCCACGAATGGGGACGGCCACCTCCCCACGGGCCGTGAGAGGTATTCTGACATGGCGAAGGAAGATCTCGGTCTGGTGGAAGCTCCGGCCCCAGCCGCGCTGGAGATGGCGGGGGCGGCCAACTTCTGGACGATGGCGGCGATGGGGCAGGCGGAGCCGGTGCCGATGCCCCACATGACGGCCCAGCAGCAGCAGGCCATGCAGCGGCAGTTCCAGGCGGAGGCGATGAAGTCGGGCCGGCGGGGGCACTGCGAGAGCGTCCCCGCCCCGGCCAGCACGTCGGCCCGCCAGACGAACCGAGCGATGGACACGTCCGCGGACCTGTCCGCGTACCCCTACGCCCCGTCGATCAAGATGTTCATGTCGTTCGCCAACGGCAGCTTCATCGGCAGCGCGTTCATCATCGGCAAGCGGGCGGTGCTCACCGCCGGGCACTGCGTGTACAGCCACGACGCCGGCGGGTTCGCCACGAACATCGAGTACATCCCGCGGTTCAACAACGGGGCCAAGCCGGACGGCGGATACACGGCGGTGAAGACCACCACCCTCAAGGAGTACGTCGACCTGCCGGTCGGCCCGCGGTACGTGTTCGACATCGCCGCCAGCGTGGTGGACAAGGACTTCCCGACCGCGCTGGGCACCGCCAAGTACGCCCTCAACCACCTCCTGCCGGTGGGCAAACTCCGTAGCGTCGGCTACCCCGGCCAGGCCACCCCGAACTTCCCGTTCAACGGCAACCAGATGTGGACGTCGCTCGGCGACTACCACAACGAGGATGACGGCGGGTTCGGCACCCCCAGCCCGCGGAACTACGCCCACTACAACGACATGACCGGCGGGTGCAGCGGCGGGCCGATCTACACCGACGGGGCCACGCCGTTCGTCGTCGGGCTGAACAGCCACGTGCTGACGTCCGGCGGCCAGCCGCAGCAGCCGCCGCGGATGTTCGCCCCGTACTTCGGTGACGCCGTCCTGCGGCTCATCAAGTGGCTGAAGGAGAACGGCGGCGAGCCGAATGACCCGTTCGTCCCCGGCAAAAAGGACGACCCGATCAACTTGAAGGCCGATCTGCAAACCAAGGTGAACGAGCTGTCCACCCTGATCGCCACGATGCCGGGCTGACCGCCGGCACGACCCGAGGGCGAGGGGGGAGCCGTCGGTTCCCCCCTCGCCCTCGCTCGCACTTCGACCGCTCCCTCACTTCAGGTGTCCCCGTGTCAACCCCCGTCCGGAAGACCTCCCTTGTGGCGGACATCACGCAGTACCCGTACTCGACCGTGCTGAAGATGTTCTACTCGTTCAACGGCGCGGCATCAGTCGGCACGGCGTTCATCGTCGGCCGGCGGACCGTCCTCTCGAACGCCGGGCGCGCCTACCAGGAAGGTCTGTGGGCGGAGAACGTACACTTCATCCCTCAGTTCAAGAACGGGACCGCGCCGTTCGGCACTTTCCACTGCGTCCGGATGACCACCCTGAAGGAGTACGTCGAACTGCCGCACGGCCCGAACCTCGCCTACGACTTGGCCGCCTTCGTGGTGGATCGCGACTTCCCGGACGAACTGGGTGTCGCCGGGTGTGCCCTCGATCACGTGCTACAAGCGGGCAAACTCAGGAGCGTCGGCTACCCCGGCCAAGACCGCCCCGGCTTCAACTTCAACGGCAACCAGATGTGGACGTCGCTCGGCGACTACCACGACGAAGGGGACCGTGGGTTCGGCACCACCAGTCCGCGAAATTGGAGCCACTACAACGATTTGACGGGTGGGTCGGCCGGCGGGCCGATCTTCACCGACGGCGAAACGCCGGTCGTCGTAGGGCTGAACAGTCACGTGCTGCTAACCGGTGCCGGTGGCCAGCCGGAGTTTCCGCCGCGGATGTTCTCCCCGTACTTCGGCCAGGCGGTCCAGCGGCTCATCGACTGGCTGCAAGCGAATGCGAACGGCGGGGAGCCGCCGACCCCCATGCCGCCACTCCCGCTGAAGGCCCAACTGCAAGCGAAGGCGACCGAGCTGTCTGCCCTGATCGCCAAGCTGCCCGGCTGAGTGCGCGGTCTCACGGTCGCCGGGAATTCGGTTGCGTCCGTTCGCCCGGCCGGGTCCAATCGCATCTCGTCTCGCACCGCACGTCGGGGGTTCGCCCGTGGACGCAATCTGGCAGTGGCTGCTGGCGCACCTATGGGAGCCGTTCTGGAACTACTTCCTGAACGGCTTCTGCGTCAACCTGATCCGCCCGCTGGTGGTGCTCGTCCCGCTGGTCATCATCTTCGGCAAGGTGGGCCGCGGGCTGGGCCTGCCGCAGTTGTTCCGCCGCCCGTCGTGGTACGACCGCCTGTTCATCGGCATCGGCGTCGGCATCCTGGTGTGGCAGGCGGTCCTGGCCGGCTACCTGTTCGAGGAGTTCGCCACCAACTACACGTTCGACCGCCCGCCGTTCTGCGAGCAGCGGTCGATCGAGTCGGTGCCGGCAGGGGCTGAAGGTGACGCCGTGCGGTATCGCCTGCCGCCGGGCGACGTGCTTTCGATCCTGTGGTACGCCGGCGCGCTGGCGGTGGGCGTGGTGGTCAGTCTGGTCGTGATCGGCGGGCCGTACCTGCTCGTTCGCCGGGTGGTGATGCGGGTCGAGCGGAAGCGGAACCCCGAACCGCCGTTGGCGACCGCCGACACCAGCGAGGTGAAAAAGGACCTCCAGCGGCTGCCGTCCGTCGTCCCGCTCGTGGTCGGCATGGCCTTCGGGCTGGGGCTGATGGTGGTGATCTCGTGGGCGCTCCTGCCGGCGCGGGATGTGCCGCAACTCGACCCGAGCGGCCCGCGGGGGTGGGTGCGGGAGGTCGGCGATTGTGCCGTCCACTTCGCCGGGTACGGGCGGGCGGCCGGGCGGGGCGAGCGGTGGCGGGTGTACCAGGAGAAGCAGTCGGAAGCGATCGCCGGTGACGGGAAGTTCGACGCGACTGAGCGGCAGACGGCTCTCGACGCGGCGAACGACGCAGGCAAGGACACCGAGAAGAAGACGGCGCACGGGTTCGAGCCGTACTACGCGGTGTACGGGCTGTTCGCCGTCGGGGTGGTGCTGGCGCTCGGCATCTTCGTGTTCCTGGCCGCCGACCCGGTGTACCGCCTGTTGAAGCTCGGCCGGCCGACTTTCTCGCCGGCCGCCGGGCTGATCTTCCTACTGCACCTGGCCCTGCTGGTGCAGACGGTGGCCGACTACTTCCTGCCGGTGCCGCAGCTGGTGTACCTCGGCCTGGCCGTGCTGACGGTGCTGTTCGCCCGCAAGTACAAGCTGCGGCACCCGCACCTGCTGGCCGACGGGTTGCCCCTCCGCGACTTGCACAAGCACTACGACGAGGTGCAGATGCAGTACGCCGCGTGGGTGAAGAAGCTGGCCGAGAAGCCGCCCGGCCAGCCGGACGCCGACCCCCCGCCCGCCCCCGTGCCCCCCGTCCTGGAACCCCTCGGCGTGCGGAAGCCGCTCCTGTTCAACCGCGACCTGGAGCGGTGGAACGACGGGACCAAGAAGCCGATGGTGCTGGTGTGCGTGAGCGGCGGCGGGTCGCGGTCGGCCGCGTGGACGATGAAGGTGCTGACCGAACTGGAGCGGCGGATCGAGGCGAAGGGGAAGTGGCCGCTGCCGTACCACATCCGGCTGGTGGCCGGGGCGTCGGGCGGGATCATCGGCGCGTCGTACTACGTCAGCACGCTGGACGAACCGCAGGCGAACGGCCGCCCGCCGGCGGAGCGGTACACGCCGGACACGTTCACCAAAGCGGGCAAGCGGAAGCCGGCCGACGCGCTCACCCTGGGCGAACTGAACCACACCATCCGCGGCGACTTCCTCACCGGCATCGTCCACGCGATGCTCACCCGCGACCTGCCCGGCCTGCTGCTGCCGCGGTTCCTCCCCCCGCTCGCCGGGTACGACCGCGGGCAGGCGCTCGAGTGGGCGTGGCGGAACCAGTTGCACCGCAGTGCGGAGGCGTACCGCACGCACCGTCAAAAGAAAGGCGGGGCGTACACCCCCGGCGGGCTGACGCACACGTTCGACGAGTTGTGGGACGGGGAGAAGGCCGGGTGGCGGCCGTCCCTCGTGTTCAGCCCGATGATGGTGGAGGACGGGCGGCAACTGCTCATCAGCAACCTGGACCTGCTCGACATCCTGCACAACGCCGGCGACTCGCTCGACCCCACCCAGCCGGCCGGCCTCCTCTCCCGTGAGGCGGTCGAGTTCTTCCGCCTGTTCCCCGACGCCACCCAATTCCAGGTGGGCACGGCCGCCCGCATGAGCGGCAGCTTCCCCTACGTGTTGCCGGCCGTGCCGCTGCCCACGCACCCCCGCCGGCGGGTGGTCGACGCCGGGTACTACGACAACTACGGCGTGGGCGTGGCGGCCAGTTGGCTGTTCAACAACCTGGACTGGGCGGGGCGGAACGCCAGCCGCGTGGCCATCGTGCAGATCCGCGACGGGCTGAGTACCGCCGACCGACTGATGACTCGGCCGACCGACGCCGAGCCGACCACCGCCGAACTGGGCACCGAGTGGCTGACCACCCCGCCGGCCGGCCTGTACCAGGCGCGAGTGAGTTCGAACATGCTCCGCAACGACAACCTGCTGCACCTGCTGCACCAGCGGGTGCGGCAGCGGTTCGGCGGGGCGCTGCCGTTCGTCACGCCGGCGTTCGAGCTGCCCGCCGGCGGCGACGTGTCGCTCAGTTACACCCTCACCGAAGAGGAGAAGAAGTTGATCGACAAGTGCCTGCCGGGTGGCCCCGAGCGGCCCGACGACGCGCAACTGGCCGCGGAGGTGGACCAGTTGGAGCAACGGGTGAACGCCTTCGTCAACTGGTTCGTGGCGTAGTGCTCTGCTCGCTCCGCGAGCGGTCTTCTCCGACCCGCTGGCGGAGCGAGCAGAGCACATCCGGCACCCGGCTCGCCACGTCTCGTTGAAAGGCACTCGCCCCCACTCCGGTACTCTTCCTCATCCGCCCCGAGGTTCCGCCGCATGTCCGCCGCCATCCCCACCGCCCACGGCACCCACTACACCGCCGCCCACCTGGGCGCGATCGACGCCCTGGGCCAGTACGGGTACTTCCACGCCCGCCGCCAGGTGCAGGTGACGGGCAAACAGTTCCTCAAGGAGACGCTGGGGACGACCGCCACGGAGGTGTCGTTCACCCGGCTGGAGCCACTGCAGGCGGTGTCGTTCTTCCACAGCCACAAGCAGAACGAGGAGCTGTTCCTGATCGTCCGCGGGGAAGGCGAGATGCAGATCGACGACGACGTGATCGCGGTGCGGGAGGGGTCGGCGGTGCGGGTGGCCACGGCCGGCGAGCGCTGCCTGCGGAACACGTCGGCCACGGAAGCGTTGGTGTACGTGTGCATCCAGGCGAAAACGGGTTCGCTCGAACAGTGGACCTCCGCCGACGGCGTACCCAGCCCGCGGACGGCCAAGTGGGCGACGGGGTGACTACAACCCGTCGGCTTGTTGTTGACGAACGGCGTCCAGTTCGCGCGGCGACAGGTAACGCTCCTGACACCGTTCGATTTCACCGTCGGCGGTCAACAACTCGCCCACCCGCCCCACCCACTGCCCGAGCGTCGGGTCGGCATACCGATAGAAGTGGAAGGAGAAGCTGCCGAGCGCGTGTGCGTGCCGGGCGACGTACTCCTCGGGCGACAACCGCAGGTCGTCGGCCGAGAAGAACCGCCGGGCGATCCAGTCCCCGTCTTCGGCGAATCGGACTTGCCGTGGTGCGGGTGGTGTCATCGCAGAATCCTCACCGCGGTTGTCATGGGTACGCAATGTGCGCCCGGAGGTGCCAAATGGTGCCGTCGCGGATCGGTTCCCAGAGGGTAAGGGTGCCGCCGAGTGCCGTCGCCAAATCATTCAGCATGGTGCCGATCCTCGTGCCTTGCCCGTTCCCGCCGGCCGCGAGAACTCCGGCCGTGGACTTCTCCACATTGTACCCTTCCAGAATGGTGGGTCGGGGCACGGCCGTCTGCGTCACCCCTTCGGCCAACAACTCGCCCGTCGCGCGGCGGAGGTTCAGGTTTTTGTGAACGCCGTCAATCGAGATCAGGTGTTGTGCCGGGTCGAGAAGCACACTCGCCCCACCCCGACCACCCGGCGAAGCGATGTCGAAATCGAAGTACACCCTGTTCGGGTTCGTCGCACTTTGAGTGACAACGGTTCGCGGGCCGATGGGTGACAACGCGGCACGCCCTCACACGCCGAGCAGTTTCACGTCCTGCACGCCGGGGATTTCCTCCGCCCGCTCCTTCGCCACCTCCGCCTGCTTCTCCTTCCGCGACGGGTCGGCCGGCACCAGCCGCAGCGTCACCGTGCCCGGCTCCGCCCGCGACTGCTTCGTGTCGAGCGTCAGGCCGGCCCCCCCGCTGGCGCGGGCGTAGGCGTCCAACTCGCCCAGCAGTTTCGACACCCGCGTGAACACCTCACCGGCATCCGCCCCAGTGTCGAGCGTCAGCACCAGGTCGAACCCGGTTTCCGGCTCGGCGGTCAGCCGCACCAGCGGCCGGCGGACGTGGATGAGCGGGCCGGGCGTGGCCGGCGGGGCGTTCGGATCGGACGGCTCGAACTGGGCCACCAACTTGACCAGCGGCCGGCGGACGTGGATCAGTTTGTTCTCACTCATAAAACACCCCCTTCGGAACCGTCCTGGCCGAGGACGGTGATGCGGACAGTCGGGAACGGGATCGGCGACCGCCCGTTCGCCTCGTGCAAGGACACCTGGTTGGCGAACACCAACAACTCATACGCCCCCGGTCGCGGGAACGCCAGATCCATCAGGGTCAGCTTGATTTCCAGCGGCACGACGCGATTCGTCACCCCGTCGAACCGCACTTCCAACGGCGGCACCCTGTAGAGTTCGGTCATCTGCCCGATCTCCCGGAGTACAGACCGCAGGTAAAACGTGCCGAGGGCGTCTTCCAGTTGCAGATAAAGTTCGAGCGTCGGCGGTTCATACCGGCCGGAATGACCCGCCGGCCAGCGGAGGGTGTGGACGGGACCGTCCAGACGGAACGGTCGGTCGTCGGCGTCCTCTTCCGCCGTTTCGCACAGCACCGCAAGCCGCAGGACGGGCACGACACGATCATTCATGACGGGCGACCCCAGTACACTCGAATCGTACCACACGGCTCGTCGGTTTCCAACACACCGCCCCTCACACCAGCTCCTTGATCACCTGTCCGCCATCCAGCACCGCCTGCGGGCGGCCGGACGGGTCTTTGAAGTGCGTCTTCGTCGCGTCCACGCCGAGGGTGTGATACAGCGTAGCGAACACGTCCTCGTAACTCACCGGGCGGTCGGCCACACGCCCGCCGCTCTTGTCGGTCGCGCCGATCACCTGCCCCGCCTTCCACCCGCCACCGGCGAGCAGTGCAGGCCCCACCTCCGGCCAGTGGTCACGCCCGCCGTCCTTGCCCACCTTCGGCGTGCGGCCGAACTCGCC
>JANNVG010000267.1:0-7812 GCA_031414395.1 Fimbriiglobus sp. | reverse complement strand
CAGGTGCGGGCGTTCCTGTCCGCCGCCAAGACCGGCGATCTGACCAAAGCCGCCGACGAGATGAAGAAGGCCGGCCAACTGCTCGACCGCGCCGGGTGCAAGGGGTACATCCACGCGAACAAGGCGTCCCGCCTCAAGTCGCGGATGGCCCACCGGCTCGAGAAGTCGAAGACGGCACCGGCGAAAACGGCACCCACGAAGTCGGCATCGGCAAAGTCGGCACCGGCGAAAACGGCGTGAGGTGCGGGGTTTGGGAGGGGCGGCATCGCCACTGCCCCAAACCCCGGCGTTTCGCTCACTTCCCGATCCCGCCGTTTCCGATTACTCTCTTATTACCGCGTTGTCCGCCGGCGCCTCCGCCCTCCTGACTGTGGAGGGGGATCGAGGCGCCGTCGTACGGTTCGGCGACCGGCCCCCAGGGTCGGCCCGAGGAGAGGTTGAAATGGTGGCGCCCACGCAACCGCCGGCGACGACGACCGGCGACCTGGCCCGCAAACTCCGCCGCGAACTCGACATGGCCCTGGCCCGCGCCAAGGGGTCCTCCCCGGTCACGCTGGTGCCGGCGGTCGTCGCCGACGACATCCACTCCCACCTCATGCCCCTGTCCGGTCTGCTCGCCCACAAGGCGACCGCCAAGCCCGGTCCGTTCGCCCCACTCGTCCGCGCCGCGCGCGGCCTGTGCAAGGTGTTCATCCGCCCCTGGCTCGACTTCCAGACGCGGTACAACCACGGGGTGATTGAGTCGTTGGCCGGGCAAGTGACCGTCCGCCGGCAGGCCGAAGCCGCCGCCACCGCCCGCCTGGATCGGGCGGACAGCACCGCCGCCGAACTCCGCGAGCAGGTGCTCCAAGTGCGGGCCGAACTGGCCGACCAGATCGCCGCCCACCGCCTGACCAACTCGCGGCTGGGCGACGTGGCCACGGCGCTGCGGCAGGCGAAGGGCGACCTGGCCGAACTGACCGCCGCGCTGCGGCAGGCGAAGGGCGACTTGGCCGACCTGACGGCCGCCCGGCACGCCCTCCCGGACCTGTTCCGCCAGGAGTTGGCCGGTGTCGCCCGGGCGATCGAACAGCAGGCCGGCGCCTACCTGCACGCGGAAGTGACCGGCCGGTTGGAACAGCAGGTGGCGGAGGTGACACAGGCGGCCGACGCGCGGCTGGCCGAAGCGAACCGGGCGGCCGAGGAGCGGCTGGCGGCCGAGTTGGTCGCGGCGGTCAACCGCGAGCTGTCGCACGAGGGCGACATCGCCCAGGCCGGGATGTGGTTCAACCCGCCCGTCGGGGTGCGGCTGGCCGCCGCCCGCACGCCGGTGGTGGTGGCCGTCACCGAGCGGATCCTGGAACACATCTTCGTTCACACCCGAATGCCCCGGCCGCCGGCGCGGGTGCTGGACATGGGGTGCGCCGAGAGTCTGGCGGCCATCGAACTGGCCAGCATGGGGTATCAGGTGGTCGGGGTGGACCTGCGGCGGCTGCCGCTCGAGCACCCGAACTTCACCCAGGTGCAGGCGAATCTGGGCGACCTGCCGTTCCCGGATGGGGCGTTCGACGTGGTCGTCTGCCTGTCCACCGTCGAACACGTGGGGCTGGGCTGGTACACGAAGGCCGACACCACCACCGACCGGAAGGCCATCCGCGAGGCGGCCCGCACGCTCAAGTCGGGCGGCACGTTCGTCTTGACCGTGCCGTTCGGGCGGGCCACAATCACGCCCCTCCACCGGGTGTACGACCGCTCGCAGTTGGACGACCTGCTGACCCCGCTGAGCGTGCGGGAGGTGTCGTTCGGCGTCCGCGACGGCGAAACGTGGGTGATGACGGACGACGAGGCGGCGGCCGCCCGTGCGGACTCGGCCGAGCGGGTGAGTGCCGTCGCCCTGGTGGTCGCGGAGAAGCCGTGAGATGGACCTGCTGATCGACGCCCAGTGCTTGCAGTCGGCCTCCCGCGAGCGGGGCATCGGGCGGTACACCCGCAACCTGATCCGCGGGGTGCGGGCGTGCCGCCCCCACTGGCGGGTGCGGCTGGTGCAGTTGGCCAACCTGCCGCCCATCGACCCGACCGACTCCGTCGGCCTGCCCGTCCTCACGTTCACCCCGCCGGTGCGGGTTCACCCGTTCGAGTTGCCCACCGCCCGGCTGAACGGCCGCTACTTCGGCGACTGGCTGTGCGCCTTCCGCCCGGACGCCATCCTGCTCACCAGCCTGGCGGGCGAGCACCAGACGGTCGCCGCCGAGTTCGCCCTCGACCGCCGCCCGCACGTCGCCGCCATCGCCTACGACTTCATCCCGCTGGCCATGGCCGACTGGTTCCTGCGTGTCCCGGAGGTGTCGGCGTGGTATCGGGCCCGCACCGCCCTGATGCTGGCGGCCGACACGGTGCTGTCCATCTCCGAGTTCACCGCCGCCGACCTCCGCCGCTTCTACCCCAACTGGCGGGGGCGGTCGGAGGTCATCATGGGGGCGCCCGACCCGCTGTTCATCCCGCTGACGGACGACGAGGCCGAGCGGCGGCTGCGCCTCCTGGCCGCCCGCCACGGCCTCGTCGGCGAGTTCCTGCTGTGCTGTGCCAGCAGCCCGGACAAGCACAAGAACATCAACGGCGCGGTGCGGGCGTTCGCCGCCCTTCCGCCCGACGTGCAGGCCCGCCACCCGCTCGTGATCGCCGGCCCCATCCGCGACGCCGCCACCCTGCACAAGGTGATCCACGAGTGCGACGTGGGCGACCGCTGCCACCTGATCGGGTACGTGTCGGACGACGACCTGAAGGCGCTGTACCACGGGTGCCGGCTGTTCCTCTGCCCGTCCGTGTACGAGGGGCTGGGGCTGCCGGTGCTGGAGGCCCTCCAGTGCGGGGCGGCGGTGGTCACGTCCACCGAGTCGTCGCTGCCGGAGGTGGCCGGCGGGGTGTCGTGGCTGTGCGACGTGCGGTCGCCGATGGCGTTCGCCGACACCATCACCGCGGCGCTGGCCGAACCGCGAGACGCCCGCCTGCCCCTGCGGTTGGCCCACGCCCGCAAGTTCAACTGGACCCGCACGGCCGAGGCCGCCTGCCGCGCGATCGAGACCACGCCCGCCCGCCGCCGCCCGCGGGTGGCGTGGGTGACGCCCCCGGCCGACGCCCTCGCCCCGCACTGCCCCGTGGACCTGCCGCGGGTGGTCGCCGCCCTCGACGCGCGGTTCGAGGTCGAGCTGGTGGCCGAACGGCCGGACGAGTTCGACGACTGGGCCGACCGCACGGTGGTGCGGTTCAGCGACTTTCTGGCCGGCACCAGCCAGTACGATCTGGTCGTGTACACGCTGGTGAACGACCCGGCCGCGGGGTTCGTGCTGGCCGCGCTCACCGCCCGCCCCGGCGTGCTGTTCGTCGGCTCCGAGTCGCTCGACACGCTCGTCATCGGCACGCTCCTCCGCAACACCGCCGTCGCCCTGCCGCCCGCCCTGGCCACCGCCTCCGGCACCTACGGCCTGCAACTGCTCGGGTCCACGGCCGTCGGGGTGATCGACGCCACCGCCGACGGCCTGCCCGCCGGCGCGAACGCCCGCACGCTCCGCCTGACCGCCGCGGCCGACGCCCTCGCCGACTTCCTGGCCGACGTGGTGGACGACCGCCGGGCGGACGACGCCGCCTGGGTGGAGCAGGCCGTCCACCTGCTCGTCACCACCGCCGCCGTGCGGGCGGCCGGCGACCGCCTGCTCACCCGCTGGGCCGACCTCCGCACCCGCCGCCACCCCGGGCACCCGCCGCCCGAGGTGCCCCGCGAGCGGGCCGTGTGGGTGGACGTGAGCACCCTGTTCGACAACGCCGGCTCGTACACCGGTATCACCCGCACCACGCTCAGTGTGGTGAAGGCGTTCCTCAGTCAGGGGCGGGTGGTCGGCTTCTTCCGCCACTGCATGACCCGCGGCGGGTTCGTCGGCGTCACCCGCGAGTGCGTCGTCGGGCTGGCCGCCAACGAGGGCACCGAGCGGCACCCCGGGTGGAAGGAGTCGAGCGTCACCGCCTTCCAGCCCGACCGCGACGACGTGGCCCTGTTCCCCGGCTTCGACCTGAACTACCCGGACGCCGTGCAGAAGGTGTGGCGGACGGTCGGCTGCTCCGTCGCATTCGTGCTGTACGACCTCATCCCGCACAAGTTCCCGCAGTGGTTCGTGGCCAGTTGCGGCCCACTCTACTCCCCCTGGCTGACGAACGCCCTGCAGGCGTCCGACCTGGTGTTTTGCATCTCGGATTGCACCCGCCGCGACCTGTTCCAGTTCGCCGAGGTGAAGGGGCTGGTGGCCCCGCCGGCGGCGGTGGTGCGGCTGGGCGACGGCGAACTGTCCGAAGTGAAACCGTCGCCCAAGCCGGCCTTCGCCCCCGCCTTGCGGGCGTCCGGCGGGCCGGGGTACGTGCTGCTGGTGAGTACCATCGAGGTGCGGAAGAACCACGCGCTGGTGTACCAGGCGTGGCGGCGGCTGCTCCAGCGGCACGGGCCGGCGGGCGTGCCCAAGCTGGTGTTCGCCGGCTCCGTCGGGTGGATGTCCGGCGACCTGATCGCGCAGTTGGAGAACGACCCGACCACCCGCGGGCACGTGAGCATCATCAGCGGCACGTCCGACGGCGACCTCGCTTGGCTGTACACGAACTGCCTGTTCACCCTCTACCCGTCGCTGTACGAGGGGTGGGGGCTGCCGGTGGCCGAGGGGCTGGCGTTCGGCAAGGCGTGCCTGGCGTCCGACGCCTCGGCCGTGCCCGAGATCGCCGGCGACCTGGTGGACTACCACGACCCGCACGACCTGGTCGGGTACGTCAGTCTGCTCGAACGCCTCATCTTCGACCCCGACTACCGCGTCGGCCGCGAGAGGCGCATCCGCGAGCGGTTCCGCCGCACCCGCTGGACCGACACCACCGCCCAGATGACCGCCGCCATGGACGTGCTGTTCGGAACCGTCGATCCGGAGGTGGAGGAGCGGTCCGTCGAAGCGCTCGACGCCGGGCCGCCGACGGTCGCGTTCGTCGATCCCGCCCTCAAGCGGCCGGCCTGACGCCAAACTGTAGCCGGGGTCTGTGACCCCGGTCGGACCGGCCTCACTGAGGCCGGCTACAACAGGATCGGCCGGCCTGACTCCCCTAGCCCGCGGGGCCGCCATGACACCGGCCGTGTTCCTCGACCGCGACGGCGTGCTGATCGTCGAAGCCGAGTACCTGTCGGACGTGTCGCAGGTGCGGCTCGTCCCCGGTGCGGCGGCGGCGGTGCGGAGGCTGAACGACGCTGGCCGGCCGGTGGTGGTGGTGACAAATCAATCGGGCGTGGCCCGCGGGTACTTCCCCGAGTCGCGGGTGATCGAGGTTCACCGGCACATCTCCGCCCTGCTGCTCGCCGAGGGCGGGGCCGTCATCACTCACTTCGACTACTGTCCGTTTCACCCGACCGACGGCGTGGGCGAGTACCGCCGCGACACCGACTGCCGCAAGCCGAAGCCGGGAATGCTGCTACGCAGCGCGGCCGTGCTCGGCCTGGACCTGGCGAACAGTTGGATGGTGGGCGACCGGCGGACGGACCTGGAGGCGGGGGCGGCGGCCGGCTGTCGGACGATCCTGGTGCGAACCGGGTACGGGTCGGCGTGCGACCTGTCCGCCCCGGACGACGCACTCAATCTGATCGCCGTGGTACCGAGTGTCGTCGAAGCGGTGGACGTGATCCTCGCCTGACCCCCGCAAAGTGGGTCCGGCCATTTCCCCCCACCCCTCCGCGTGTGCAGACCGGAGACATGGGTGACACCGTTCGGAGACATGGGTGACACCGGGACACGCGGGATCGGGGCCGGAATCGACCGCGCCTGGTCGAGGGTCGAGTTCCGGCCCCGATCCCGCCGGGCGAGCCTACGCCCCCGTCCGCCTCGCGTCCCGACTCGTCCGAACGCCGACGCACCAGCGCGCGGGTCACGGGGTCGAGTTCGCCCACCCGGTGCGGCCCGAACCACACCACGAGCGGGTCGGCCGGGCCGGGTGGGCTCAGCCCCAGACCCCGGTGGGTGAACGCCGTCGGCACCCGATACCGCTCGCCGCGATACCGCAACACGCCCCCGACCTGCACCCGCCGGACGTCCATCCCGGTGGCGAACACCAGTGGCGGCGGCGGCTCGGCGAACGTCCGCGGGCTGAACCGGTACCGGCGGATGGGCGGCTCCAACCCGAGCGACTCGTGCGGGCGGACGGGGTTGTAGGTGGTCAGCCAGTCGGCGAATCGGGGCCGGCAGTCGGCCAGGTCGGCGAACGTCGTGCGGGCGAGCAGTTCGTCCTTGAGGGTGCGGTGGAAGCGTTCGTCCTTGCCCTGCGTCTGCGGGTGATACGGCCGGCCGTGGCGGACGCGGAGGCCGCATTCCAAAAGCCAGACGGCGAGCCGGGTGTACAGCTGCCCGCCCGGATCGCCCCACGGCGGGCCATTATCCATGAGCATGCGCGTGGGCAACCCGTAGCGGGCGAACGCGGTCGGCAACGCCGCCTGGACGGTCTCGGTGCGTTCGTCGGCGCAGGGCACCAGGGCGAGGACGAAGCGGGAGTGGTCGTCGAGGACGGTCAGCGGGTGGCCGCGGCGACCGTCGGCCAGGGCGAAGTGGCCCTTGCAGTCCATCGGCCACAGGTCGTTGGGGGCGGGGTGCTCGAAGCGGACCCAGTCGCGGGGCCGGCCCAGGTGGGGTACTGGCGGCGGAGTTCGAGGACGCGCTGTTCGAGGGCGGGCGGGGTTCGTCGGGGCGACGAGTGGGGGGTGCGGGTGGCGTCGCGGAGGGACAACCCGTGGCGTTGGCGGGCGAGCCACTTGTAGGCGGTCTTGCGGGCGATGCCGAAGCGGCGGGCCAACTGGGCGATGTTGGCCCCCGGCAACCGGGCGTGGTCGAGGAACTCGGAACGGGCGGACACGAGCGACACTTCCTTCCACGGCATGGTCCATCCTCCGGAGGGGAACAGACCACAAGGATAAAGTGTCACCCATGTCTCCGAACGGTGTCACCCATGTCTCCGGTCTGCACTCCGCGGACCCACTCCCGAATTCCGGTAGCACCCTTGCCGACCAAGCACTTAGGGCGAATCCGGCCCACGACTGAGCGACACGAGAACCATGCCATACTGCCGTGTCCGCGGTGGCGACTCTCGACCCCGACCGCCAGCCGGGCCATGTCTCCTGTCAAACCCTCATGACGGTGGGGACGCCGGCGCTGCCAGTCGGCCACCCGCGCCCGTCATCCACCGGCGGACTCACGTCGCGCCGTTCGCCAACCCTCGGGCGTGACGCGCCCGGTCTTCGCCGAGTGTCAAATCCGAAGGCGAACGATGCGACGTGAGTCCGCCGGTTCCGAACGGGTGGCCGACTCGCGCCGAGAGTTGGCGTGGGGGTTCGGCCGGAGTGACGAGCGTGCAGTTGGAGAAAGCCGTCACTCGCTCCACGCCGACGGTGCTGGAGGACGCCGTCATCGGCCTGATGGAACGGCGGGTCGGCCCGCCGCCGCCCACCGACGAGCGGGAGAGGGAGAAGGAGATTGACATCGACCTCGCCACCGGCGAGTACGAAGCCGAGTGAGGGGTTATTTCTTTGTCGGGGGCGGGTTGATGGCGGTTTTCAGTAGTGTGATCACCTTCTCGTCAGTCTGGGACTTCATCAAATCGGTTAGCACTTTGACTCGATCAGGCGCATTGCTCAGTGACTGTCCCACAAGGTGGTGTTAAGCGGCATTGTGATATTGGAACTCGGCGTCCACATGTTTCGGCTTCAGCCGGTTGAGCATGAGGTGAATCATGGCCAACTTGACGAAGGCCTCCGACGACCGGACGCTCTTC
>JANNVG010000266.1:0-3111 GCA_031414395.1 Fimbriiglobus sp. | reverse complement strand
TCTGGGTCTCAAGCACCCAGGCGGCTCACGCCGCCGGTTCACCAGAATGCTTGCCACCGTCCCCCCCACCCCTTAGCTTGTCCGCACCTGCCGGTTCCCCTTTCCCCGTTCCGCGAGACCCCTCCCATGCGATCCCGTTCGTGGCTGCTGCTGGCCGCGGTGGCCGGGTTCATTCCCGCCGCCCGCGCCGACGTGAAGGTCCACCCCATCTTCTCCAACAACATGGTCCTCCAGCGGGACCAAGACATCGTCGTGTGGGGCACCGCCGACGCCGGCGAGAAGGTGTCCGTCGATCTGTGGGAACTGAAACACTCGGTCGGGAAAGGCGATGCCACCGCCGACGACAAGGGCAACTGGGCCGTCACCATCCCGAAGGGGGCCAAGCCCGGCACGGTGTACACGCTCAAAGTCGAAGGCAAGAACAAGATCACCTTCGAGAGCGTGGCCGTCGGCGACGTGTGGCTCTGCTCCGGGCAGTCGAACATGGAGTGGAAGCTGAGCCAACTGAGCAAGCCGGATGCGGCGAAGGGGACCACCGCCACGCAAGGGGCGGACGCGGCCAAGAAGGCGCTGAACGGGAACATCCGCCTGTTCACCGTGCCGAACAAGCCGACGTTCGAGCCGCAGAGCACGTTCGCCGTGTCGCCCACCGAAGGCCAATGGCTGCCGTGCGACGAGAAGAACGCGTTCAACTTCTCGGCCATCGGCTACTTCTTCGGCCGCGACATCCAGGCGACGCAGAACGTGCCGGTCGGCCTCATCTCGTCGGACTGGGGCGGCACCATCTGCGAGGCGTGGTGCAGCCGCGGGGCGCTGGACGCCGTGCCCGAGTTGAAGTACTTCCACGAGAACCTGGACAAGACGCTGAAGGGGTTCGACCCGAAGAAGGCGGACGACGACTTCAAGAAGGCGACGGAGAAGTACGACGCCGACATGGTGACGTGGAAGACGGCGGCGGACAAGGCGAAGGCCGACGGCAAGCCTGCACCCCGCCAGCCACAGAAGCCAGTGAAAGCGACCGCCCAGCCGGGCGGCCCGAACGTGCCGAGCGTGCTGTACAACGGCATGATCGCCCCCATCACCAAGTTCAAGATCAAGGGTGCCCTGTGGTATCAGGGGGAGAGCAACGCCGGCCGTGCGGCCGAGTATTACACCCTGTTCCCGACGATGATCTCCGACTGGCGGAAGCAGTGGGGGTACGACTTCCCGTTCTTCGTGGTGCAACTGGCCCCGTTCCAGAACGGCAACTCGGCCGCCGCCCAGTACGCCGAGGTGCGGGACGCGCAGTTCCAGGCGAGCAAGAAGCTGAAGCACGTCGGGTATGCCACGCTCTCGGACATCGGCAACGAGACCGACATCCACCCGCAGGCGAAGGAGCCGGTCGGCCAGCGGCTGGCGCTGTCGGCGCGGGCCATCGCTTACGGCGAGAAAATCGAGTGGAGCGGCCCGGTGTACAAGGGCATGAAGGCGGACGGGGCGAAAGTGGTGCTCACCTTCGACCACGTCGGCAAGGGTTTGGAAGCCAAAGGCGACGCGCTCGTCGGGTTCACCGTGTGCGGGGCGGACATGAAGTTCGTGCCGGCCGAGGCGAAGATCGTCGGCGACACCGTCGAGCTGACCGCGAAGGGCGTGGACAAGCCGACGGCCGTGCGGTTCGGGTGGGTGAACTTCGCCAAGCCCGACCTGAACTTCGGCAACAAGGACGGCCTGCCGGCCGTGCCCTTCCGCACCGACGACTTCCCGCTGACGACGATCAAGAAGTAACTGCCCGGTGAACCGGCGGCGTAAGCCGCCTGGGTCTCAATCACCCAGGCGGCTCACGCCGCCGGTTCACCAATACAACACAGGCCATGCGAACTGTCGTCATTGTCGGTGGTGGTGTCATCGGCTGTCTGTCCGCGTACCACTTGGCGAAGGCCGGGTGGCGGGTCACTGTCATCGACCGCGGGCGGGTCGGCGGCGGGTGCAGTCACGGCAACTGCGGGTACGTCTGCCCCAGCCATGTGCTCCCGCTCGCCGCACCGGGTGCCATCGGCAACACGCTGAAAACGCTCCTCGCCCGCAACTCCCCGCTCAAGGTCCGCCCCGGCTTCGCCCTCGCCAACCTGGGCTGGTTCCTCAGTTTCGCCAAGCGGTGCAACAAGTCGGACATGCTCGCCGCCGCGGTCGGCATTCAGGCGCTGCTCAACTCCTCCCGCAAGCTGTTCGACGAACTGCTCGAAGCCGAACAGTTCGATGTGGAGTGGGACACGCACGGGTTGCTCTTCGTGTTCCAATCGAAGAAGGCGTTCGAGCACTACGCCGAGACGGATCACCTGCTGAGCGACCGCTTCGCACTGCCCGCGAAGCGGTACGACGCGGCCGAGTTGCACGCCCTCGAACCGGCGCTGAAGCCCGGCAGCGCGAGCGGCGGCTACCTGTACCAGTCCGACGCCCAGGTGCGACCGGATAAGTTGATGACCGCACTGCACGCCCGCCTGCGGGAAATGGGCGTGACGTTCGTGGAGAACGCGGAGGTGACCGGCTTCACCCCGACGAGCGGCAACGCAAAGGCGGTCGCCACCACCGCCGGCGAATACCCGGCCGATGCGTTCGTCATTGCCACCGGCGCGTGGGCACCGAAGCTGAACGCCCAACTCGGCATCAAACTGCCGATCATCCCCGGTAAGGGGTACAGCATCACCATCCCGCGGCCGGCCGTGTGCCCGACGTACCCGATGATCTTCGAGGAACACCGCGTGGCGGTCAGCCCGTTCCGCACCGGCTTCCGCATCGGCAGCACGATGGAGTTCGCCGGGTATGACGAGACCATGAACCGCGACCGGCTGAAGCTGCTGACCGACGCCGCGGCCGTGTACTTGACCGACCCCGGCGACGCCAGCACCGGCGCCGAAGAGTGGTGGGGCTGGCGGCCGATGACGCCGAGTGGCCTGCCGGTGATCGACCGCGTGCCGCAACTGCCGAACGTGTGGGTGGCGGCCGGCCACGGGATGCTCGGGCTGAGCATGGCGACGGGTACGGGGAAGCTGGTGGCCGAGCTGCTGAGCGGCGAGACGCCGCACATCCCGGCGGAGCCGTACAAGCTGTGATGACTCTGGTCCCCCTCTCCCC
>JANNVG010000265.1:0-3703 GCA_031414395.1 Fimbriiglobus sp. | reverse complement strand
CGTGTCACCGAGCCGCGCCCGCCTGGGAGCGGTTGAATCATTCCCGCTCCCGGGCGGTCGCGGCTCGTTCCGTCACTTCCGCGGGTAGATCGGCATCACCGGCTTGATGGGCGAGTTGTAATAACTGGACTGGTACGCCTTCGGGTCGGGCAGCGGGCTGATGCCGCCCTGGATCGGCGCCGCCTTCGGCTGCGAGCCGAACAGGGTGTTAATCGACTTGATGAGCTGGTTGTTGTCGATCATGCCCGACACCACCCGGCCGAAATACTGCGTGGTGCCGGTGAAGATGTTCGTGGTCGTGTCGAGCGGCTTGACCACCAGGGCGTTCGTGTCGATCACCTTGCCGCGCGGCTGCTGGGCGTGGGCCGTGCCCGCCGCACACAGAACCGCCGCCACTGCCGCCGCCACCGCGAGACCGTGTCGCATGGCCTTCCCCCCGTGTTCGATGCTGTGGGCGCGTGCCCCCGCACACGGCCGAAGGGAATACCCGGCGGGCTGGGCGTGTCAACCCCGCGGGCCGTGAAGTGGCGATTTTTTCAAGGCCGTGGAGTGTCACTCTGGCGAACGGCGGGAATTGGCCCTGCACCCCGTGCCCGACACCATCGTCAAGATGGAGTGATGGCGGGCGGGGGACCGCCGTGGCTGATCGCCTTGCCGCGGCGCGACAGCCACCGGCCTACGAGCAGCAGCAGGAGGAGCCACGTGTACCCGGCGCGGCCGGCCGGCGGTTCGCCGTGGGCGACAAGCCGACCGCGGAACCTCACTTCAGAACCTTCACGACCTTCCCGTTCGCGAGGACTCGTTTGTAGTGCAATTCGCCGCTCTCCGCCCAACTCGCCTCAAGGCCGTTCTTGACGCCGTCGGCGTAATCGTTCACGGAACCGATCAGTCCGCTCTCGTGCCAGTACGTCTTCCGCCCGTTCAACTTGCCGTCGGCGTAGGTTTCCTCGCTGCGCTTGTTGCCGTTCGCGTGCCAGTGGGTCCATATCCCGTCCTGTTTGCCGTCGCGGTACTGGAGGGTGTAAGCCGGCTCTCCGTCCGGTTCCCAGCCCGCGCCGGCCCCGTGGGCGACGTGGTTCGCGTACTGCTGCTCGGTACTCTTGCGGCCGTTGTCGTGGTAGCTCGTGTAAGTGCCGTCGTACCGGCCGTCCTTGTACTGAATTTTGTACCCCTTCTGCCCGTTGACGTGCCAGGTGGTCCACGTGCCCGTAAAGTCCTTGGGCGGTGCCGCGTGAACCCGCAGCGCGCGTTTGATGAGGACGGGCCGCTTGATCACCTTGTCGGGGTTGCGGTAGTGGATCCGGACGATCCAGTGGTAATCGAGCCGGTACATGACGATATGGTTGTCGCCGCTGCCGATCTCGCCGCCCTCGGGCGACTCCACGAACGCGGGGAGTCGCTTGAGCACCTCCGCCTTGGTCATCCCCGCTTCGACCTCGTCGACCTTCTTCTGCCAGGTGGCTTCCCCCCCGTCCTGACTCGGGAGGTCAACCGTTTTCGAGGGGTACTTCGCGACGATCCGGCGGAGGGCCGCCGCCGCCGCCGCTCGCGTTTCGTTGTCGGCCGCAGAAAGGGCTTTGATGTGCGCCGCGACGGCCGCTTCGTCGTCCGGCTTGTCCGCCCCTGGTGCCCCCTTCACGGTCGGCTCCCCCTTCGGCGGGACGGCGATTGGGGTTGGCGGCGGAGCGACCGGCGACTGCGCCGTCGCCACGGCGTCCAGGCCGAACCCGGCGGCGACGATCACCCCGGCGGCGAGCAGCTTGATACGGGTCATCGTCATCCCGATCACCCCGTGTATGAGAGACTGGACGGAATCGGGCGGCCACGCGGTCACCCCGTTCGCCCCTCGCTCGCGCGGCGGGCGAACCCGGGTCGCTTGTACGCCCAGAGGTGGCAGATGTCGCCGTCCTGCCTGACGTACTCCCGGCCCTCGGTCCGCATCCTGCCGGCGGTGCGGATGTCCTTCTCCTGGACTACTCCAGGTCGGGGAGCGAGTCAATCTCGGCGCGGATGAACCCAGGGCTGCTCAGGGAAGCGGGATGGGGCGGTTGCGTAGGGTGGGTCCAGCGAGCGACTCGCTCGCGCCGACCCACGGAATCCGCTCGCGTGGGTCTCGGCTCGCTCCGCTCGCTCGGACCCACCCTACCCACACCCGATCTCTGAGTAGCCCTGCGGATGAACCCCTTCTCGAAGTCGGTGTGGATCACCCCGGTCACGGGCGGACGAGTGAGCGTCACACGGGCGGCACGAACGGGCGTGCCCAGTCGGCGTCAGCCGGCGAGAGCGGCGGGTCGAGCGGGCCGGGGTAGATGCGGTTCCGGTACACTCCGCCGTCGTACACCGCGTCGAGGATCGGCTTGAGGTCCAACGTCACGTCCGACTCGCCGGTTCGCAGTGGAACGGGGATGACCGGCAGGGCTTCCCGTAACCCGACCGGCCACACCTGCACGTCGGGGCGATCCGGCTGACGGCTGACCAAGATGCGGTAGTCCGACTCCGGTGCGTCGTCGGTCGGCATCCGCTCGCCCCCGCGGAGCAGGTCGATTTCCACCAGGTGGGCGGCGCTGCGGAGGATGCGGAGCCGCTTGCGGAGGTACTGCCCGCGATCCGCCCCGCTCTTGTTCGACGGGCTGAGCACGTCCAGCACCGTCACCACCTCGCGGCTCTGCGTGTCGCGGATGCTCAGCCAGCGGTGCTTCCGCTTGAGCGGTCGGGGAAGTCTTCCGGTGACGGGGCCGGTCGGCGAATCACCAAGCACGGCGGTCGGCGGATCAACCGAGGCCAACTCGACGGTATCGAAGTCGAGGTGTTCCCGCACTTCCAACTCGACGTAGTAGCGGGGGTCCAACCGCGGGCCGAGGGTGAACGTGATCTGGCTGAGCATGTGGCCGTGGAACCCCCGCCACACGGCGGGCTGCTCGAAGTACGGGTTCATGCCCGGAAACGGCGACGGCATGACGGCTCCTCGTCGACTCGTCCCACCTTATGGTACGCGGCGGCGCCAGTACCCTGGGCGGCGTTTGTGGTGGGCGACGGCAATCACCAGAGAGCGGGTCGGCTGCTCGACGAACACGAGCGAGAAGGGGAACCGGCGGAGTAGGCAAACACGGGTGCCGTGAAGGTGCGGCGGACACCCCTGTGGGGACTGTTCGACACGGGCGACGGCGGCGTCGAGGGCGGCCATGAATCGGGCGGCGAGGGCGGCGCTGGCACGGGCGTAGAACCGGCGGGCGGCGTGTGCCTCTTCGATCGCGCGGGGGTCGAACTCAACCGGCGGCATCGTCGTCGCTCAGGATGGCGGCGCGGGCATCCGCCCACGGCACGGGCGTCACCCGCCCGGCGGCCACGTCGTCGAGTCGCTTGCGGATTTCCTCGCCCCACGCCGCGTCCGCGTCGTCGTCGGTCGTCTCGTCCAAGCTGTCGAGCAGGCGGGCGGCGAGTTCGGCCCGCTCCGCGGGCGGCAGGTTCAGCAGCTCCTGAACACTCATCGCGGTACTCCTTCCTGACCCGGCGGCTCACGCGCCGGTTCACCACCATTTGGCGAACTGTTCGCCCGACGCGCGAGCGAGGGGCCAGCCACCTGCTTTGTTAGCCCGAAGCGCGAGCGAGGGGCCAGCGACCTGTCCGCGATGGGTGTCGGGTCCACGGCTCGCAGACAGTCGCCTTTCGCTCCGCGAAAGTCTGGTCGAGCTTTCGCCGAGCG
>JANNVG010000264.1:0-7959 GCA_031414395.1 Fimbriiglobus sp. | reverse complement strand
GAAGAGCGTCCGGTCGTCGGAGGCCTTCGTCAAGTTGGCCATGATTCACCTCATGCTCAACCGGCTGAAGCCGAAACATGTGGACGCCGAGTTCCAATATCACAATGCCGCTTAACACCACCTTGTGGGACAGTCACTGAGTGTCATTGGCGACCTCAGAGTGTGTGGGCTTTTGACAGAGACGTTGACCGGGCGACCGCTTTGGTATGGTAGTACCCATTAGATCTGCACCCTGCGGTTGTAGATCCACCACTCGAGCAGAATGACCAGCAGGCCGACGCACACGATCACCTTCCACAGCTCCAGCGGCACGCGGCGGGTGTCGCCGGCGTTCACCGTGATGTCGCCCACCTGGAACTGGCTCACCGGGGCCAGGTTGCTCTCGTCCGCGTCGAGCAGGTTGACCGCGAACCGCCGCATCTGCGTGTCGCCCACGTTGCCCCACTCGGCCGTGTACACGCCGAGCGAATCGGTGTTGCCGAACGTCACCTCCGGCCGCGTCCCGCGGTCGAACTTCAGCGGCACCGGGTTGCCCGGTTTGGTGACCAGCACGTCGCGGAATGCCCCAGGTCGCAGGGGCATCACGTCGCCCGGCCGCAGGGTGTCGTCCACCCCGGCGAACCGCACGTTCCCCTGCAAAATCAGCACGTTTCGCAGGAAGAGCGGGAAGTTCGGCTGGAGCGGCCAACTGGTGTGGTACACGCGGTCGGGGCCGTCGGCGTTCTCCGTCACGATGGGGAACGTGAGCACCACATCCGTGAACGCCTGCCGGCTGATGGCCACCGCCAGCGCCAGGTTGCCCTGGTCGGTCTGGTCACGGCCTTCGAGTAGTCGGGGCGTGCGGGGCGGTAGGGTGGGGAAGCGGAAGCAACTGTCGATGCCGATCTCTTCCACCCCGCCCAGGTCGCGCATGATCGGGTGGCGGCGGTCGGCCGCCTGCACCCGCGGGCCGCGCACTTCCGTCACGGCGTTCGGGTCGTCCCCCTTCGCCTGCCCGAGCGGGGTGTACGGCGGCGGCGGGTGGCCGATGAAGAAGGTGTTCGCGGCCGGCATGTCGTCGTCGGTCTTCGGGCCGAAGCGGTCGAAGATGATCAGATCGTACTTGCCGTCGCGGCCCGGCCCCTTGTACTGCTCCCAGTCGTTCGGGTTGGCGTAGGTGAAGGTGGCGACCGACTTCGCCTCCTTCGTGTCGAAGTAGAACCGCAGGATGCGGTTGCCCTTCGTCATCACCAGCACGTTCGCCTTGCGGGCCACGCCGAACACCAGCACGGCCGAGTCGTCCGCCTTCAGGGCGTCGCCGGCGTGTTCGAGGCGGGCTTCCAGTTGCAAATCCGAGTTGTCGGCGATGCCCTCCAAGGCGAAGAACACGTTGACCACGTTCGGCGGCTGGCCGGGGGTCTGTTTGCCCGCGTCCTCGGGCTTCGTTTCCGGCATCTCCGGCACCGTCACCCCCTCTTCGGGTTTCTCCACGCCGGTCGGCGAGTACACCTTCACCAGCGTGCCGTCGCCGCGCTTCAGGTCGAGCCACACCTTCACCCGGCTGGCGTCCGCGCGGTAGTTGGCGATGCGGGCGGAGGCGATGTACTGCCCTTCGCGTTCGCCCACGCGGGCCACGTCGAACCCGACGATGCCGACGTTGTCCGACCGCCCGCCGCCGAGGGCGTCCGGCATGGCGGGGTATCGCACGTTCAAGTTTCGCAGGGCGAAATCCTGCACCGGCGGGAAGCGACCGTCCGACAGCAGGTACACGTCGGCCTCGAACCCGTCCGGGGTGAAGTACGTCCGCTCCTTGCCCGCTTCCGGGTTGTCCGGGGCGACGGCCACGTTCTCGGTGCTGCGGGTGGGGTTGGCGCGACTGGCGGCCAAGGCCAGGGCTTCGTCGATGCGGGTCTGGTGCGAAGTCGGCACGACGGCGTTCACCGCCTCCCGCAGCTCGTCCTTGTTGGTGGTGTAGCTCTGGCGGATCTCGGCCGTGCTGTTGAACACGATGACCATGCCGGGGTCGCCGTCGTGGGCGGCGTCGATCAACTTCTTCGCCTCGGCTTTGGCCCACTCCAGGCGGGTCGGCTTCACGTCGGTGGCGTTCATGCTGGCCGAGTTGTCGATCAGGATGATGTAGTGCCGCCCGCCGGTGAGCGCCCCTTGTGTGCGGACACCCAGCACGGCGTAGATGACCAGCAGGATGCACAGCAGTTGGAGGAGCAGCAGCACGTTCCGCCGCATCCACTGCATCAGCCGGTTGACGTGAAGGTCTTCAACGCTCTTCTTCCACAGGTAGGTGCTGGCCACCGTCATCGGCCGCCGCTTCAGCCGCAGGAAATAGAGCAGCACGATGGCCGGCGGGACGAAGAAGAGCACGATCGCCGCGGGCGTGGCGAGGGCCAGCCGGTGGCTGAGTCCGAGGTTCCGCTCGGCCCAGTTGTTCAGGTCGGTGCCGTACCCGAGCAGGTCGGCGGCGAACGCCACCACCCCCGGCAGTGCGGCGACGAGCAGGGCGACGAGGCCGACGAGGAAGAAGGATCGCATGGTGTCAGTCGGGCTTCGGGCGGTAGCGTTCGGGGAGTTGTTTTAGCAACTCGTCGATGTCGATGCCCGGCGGCGGCACATAACCGTCCGGCAGGGGCTGACCGAGGTATTCGCAGTTGCCCACCATCCAGTTCAATATTTCCTTCGCCGTCCGCTGGCGACCCGGTACGGCTTGGTTGATGCCCTGAACACGGACCATCCGCGGCGGCGGGGGTTCTCGTTCCGGTTGGGGGGCGGGGGTGTCACTCACGGGAGTCCTCCGTCAAGGGGGAGTACGCGGATCACCGCCCTCGTGGGTCATCCGGTCGGAGTGGGCGGCAGTTTCTTCAACAGTTCGCTGATGTCGATGCCCGGAGGCGGGACGAACCCGTCGGGCAACGGGGAGCCGAGGTACTTCCGGCGGACGACCATCCAGTCGAGCAGTTCGCGTTCGGTTCGCGGCTCGGTGCGAATGGGTGGATTGCTGACCACCATGCGGATCACCCGCCCTTCGGTGAACGAACCAGTTCGCGGAGGATTCGGTTCGGTCACGGCAATTCTCCATCGGGGGGAAGCACTCGAATCCGTTTGCGGGCGAGCGGTTCGCTACCCGCTCGCAACGACACTTGGTAGTACCCGGATCGCTGGAACACCAGGTCGGTAAACTCGACGACGAATAGCACCTCTTCCAGCCGATCCACGAACTCGAACTCCGCCGAAACCGCTCGAACCGGCGCGCCTCCGTCGAGCGGCTCCACTTCCAACACCAATGGCACGCGACCGAAGCCGTCGACGAGGGCCGCCACCACCGCGAACCGCTGGGGCGGGGTGGGGAATTCTTTCACCCGGCGGGTGGTGAAGCGGTTGATGAAGGACGTGTTGCGGGTGTAGGCGTCGGTAATCACCAGATCACAGACCAGCAACCCCGTCACCACCGGCAGCTCGTTCATCGGGCACCCTCCGGCGGGAGTCGCTTCAGCAACTCGACGATGTCAATGCCCGGCGGCGGGACGAACCCGTCCGGCAGCGGCTTGCCGTACACCTTCAGCCGGTACTTCATCATGGAGAGGAGCATCTGCGGGGTCATCGGCGGGGCAGGGTTGTCCGGCCCGAACGCCACCCCGCTGAACTCGTGGATCGGCGAATCCAGACTCTCGAAAATCGCCTCGCCCGTCGGTGTGGACATCGCATCACCCTCAGAGTGGTTTGATGAGGAGCGGAGAGTGGGCCACCATTTCACCGTTCGCCCACAGAGTGATATCGTTCACGCCGGCCACGGGGTACTGGCAGTCCACTTTCACGATCAGCCGCTGCTCCCCAAGCGGGTCGGTGAAGGTGAGCACGCCACGACTGCTGAAGATTGGGGCGAGTGTGTCGGGCAGCGTCATCACCGTTTGACAGGCCACCTGACCGAACGCTTCTGCCAAATACGCCACCACGAAGAACGGTCGGGCGAGTCCCCCAATCGGCACATTCATCGTGCGGAAGCAGTTGTGCAGAGTCAGGTTCCCGTTGAGCAAGTTGGGTTCGACCCGCTCGCAAACGAAGAGGCTCCGCACGATCGGAACGGTGAGGTGATTCATGGGCGACCTCGGCGGGTTGACGAGACGGCAGGAATGATTCTATTTCATCCACTTGTCGGCGAAGGCGAGGAACGTCTTCCAGTCGTCGGCGTTCATCTCGTGCTTGCCGGCCCGCATCCAGTAGCCCAGGCGGGTGTCGAGCAGCTTGCCCTGCTCGGGCATCGCGTCCGCACCCACGCCCTTCTGGCCGAGCAGTTCGTACACCGGCGTGGCCCGCTTCATCATGTCGAACTGACCGCTCGGGTTGGCCCACAGGTCGTCGGCCGCGTTCGTGTACAGCACCGGCCGCGGGGCGCACAGGGCGAGCAGGCAGTGCTGGTCGATGGGCAGCACGTTCGGGTCGTCGTTGTACTTCTTGAAGCTGGTGCTGAACCAGTGCGGGAAGCTGGTGTTGATCCGCTTGATGCCCTCCGCCTTGGCGTCGGCGTTGCGACTCGGCCCGGTGCCCCCGCACCCGGCCTGATGGGGGAAGACGCACGCGATGCGGTCGTCGAACGCCCCGGCAACGAGTGCGCACTTGCCCAGCCGCGAGTGCCCGACCACCGCCACCCGCTTCTCGTCGCACCAGTCTTCAAGCACGGCGAAACCGACCATGCGGTGAACGCCCCACGCCCACAGCATGACGGTGGATGTCTCATGACCGGTCGGTTTACCGTCCGGCGGGGGGGGCTGCGTAAGCTCGGAGCGGCCCCGTGGCGTCCTTGTGGTCTTCGGCGATGTCGCCGTTGTAGCACGTCACCACCGCGTACCCGGCCTTCACGATGTCCTCCAGCGGCCACACGCCCTTGCCCTTCCCGCGGCCCTCGACCGTGGCCTTGTTCCCCTTCGTGACGTACCTCTTGTCGTCGTACATCCAGCCCGACGGGATGCGGACCCGCTCGTCGTCGGTCAGGGTGTGGTTGCCACTGAAGTTCAGCCCGACGAACACCGGCACCCCGGCCTTCGGGCGTTCGTTCGGAATCGCAATGAGCAGGTGCAGCGGCGGCGCTTTGTCGTCGGCGAACAGCCGCAGTTCGACCTCCGAGAGCGTGCCCTTCCCGCCGAACGCCTTATCGTCCTTGAAGAGCACTCTGGCGTCGGCGACGGTCTTCGTCTCGGCGTGCGGGTAGTCGCCGTACATCTCCTTCTGAAACAGTTTCTCCAACTCTGGCTTCCGCTTCTTGGTCCAGTCGTCGGCCGTCGTCACCTTCGTGCCGTCCTTCATGGTCAGCGGGTCGGGGAAGTCGAACTTGGGCGGGTCGGCCGCGGGTGTGAACGAGGCCACGACGAACGCTCCGAGCAGGGAGAGGGGGAATCGCATGAGGCACTCCGGAAAGAGAGACAGGGATTCTGCCACGGAGAACACGGATTGAGCGGATCAGATCCGATCCAGAGTTCTGATTTCTTCATCCGTGTTGATCGGTGTCGATCCGTGGCTGCTTTTGCTGGTGAAGTTACCAGTAGAGCCGATCCAGGCTCACGTTGCCGCCGCACAGCACCACGCCGACGCGCTCGGCGTTCGTGGCCTTGAACGCTTCGCCCAGCACCACCGCCACACCAACGGCGGCGCTCGGCTCGATCACCAGCTTCATCCGCTCCCACACCAGTCGCATGGCGGACACGATCTCGGCCTCGCTCACGGTGAAGACGGCTTCGACGTGCTCGCGGATGATCGGCCACGTCAGTTCGCCCAGGTTGGTGAGCAGTCCGTCGGCGATGCTGGTCGGCGGCAGTGGCGGCTGACGCTCGCCCGTGGCGAGCGACTGCGCCGCGTCGTTCGCGTTCAGCGGTTCCGCCCCGTACACCCGCACTTCGGGTTTCGTTCCCTTGATGGCGATGCAATAGCCGCTCAGCATCCCGCCGCCGCCGACCGGCACCACCACCGCGTCAAGCTCCGGCACGTCGGCCAACAGTTCGAGCGCCGCCGTGCCCTGACCGGCGATCACGTCCGGGTGGTCGTAAGGCGGAATCAACACCGCCCCGGTCTCGGCGGCGACCTCGTTCACCACCCGCAGGCGATCCGCCACCGTCGGCTCGCACTCGATCACCCGCCCGCCGTAGCCGATGACGGCCTGCTTCTTCACGGCCGCCGCCGTGCGTGGCATCACAATGTGGGCCGGGATGCCCCGCACCTTCGCCGCGAGTGCCAGCGCCTGAGCGTGGTTGCCACTGCTGTGCGTGACCACCCCTCGGGCGGCGGTGGCGGCGTCCAGCTTCTGCACGGCGTTCGTCGCCCCGCGGTACTTGAAGCTGCCCGTCGTCTGGAAGTTCTCGCACTTGAAGAACAGCCGCCGCCCGCCGAGTGCGTCCATCGTGCCGCACGTGTGAACCGGCGTGTGCGGCACGAACGGGCGGATGCGGTCGGCGGCGGCGTGAACGTCGGCGAGCGTGACGGCGGACATGGGGCAACTCGCGGCGGGTGGGGGCTGTTGTAGAGATGGTGAACCACGCCAGTCGTGCCGGGGTAGTCGGGTTGAGGGTTCAACAGGAAGGACACGGATGAAGAGGATGAAGGCAGGGATGAAGAGGATCTGAAAGAAACAGTTCTGATCCGTGTCATCTCTGCTTCCATCCTCTTCATCCGTGTTCTGGTCTGTTGGTCCGTGCGGCCCGCCACCTCCGCCGACTTCCGACTCATTGCAATTTTTACCCATCGACAGAAGCACATTCTGCCGGTATCAGCCCGACCAACACCACACAGCAGCGGGCCGACGGGCGGCGTGATTGGGGAATCACACCGGCCGGCGTCGGGCGCGAAGTGGGCGAAGGCTTACCGCCTGCGCCCACGGAGAAGGCGTGGCGCGGTCGCGCCCGCTGTCGGTGTGGTGCGGTGGGGGGCTTCCGATTTCGGCCGTCGGGCGAGCGGGTTTGTTGCACCCGAGCGCGGATCGTGGCCGATAATCGCGGAGCGGTGCCGGATACTTCCCGCTCGGCACCCGGGGGGATTGGCTCAAAGTCGTGACGAAACGACCCGCGGACCGCAGCTTGGATGCGCCCCGGTTCGTCGCCGCCCTTGCCGGGCGGACCGACGCGAGCCGCTCATCAGGGAGGATCCGATGGTGACGCGTGCGACCGAAACCGACATCGCCCAGATCTGGCGTGACTATCGGGCACACCCGACGGTCGAACTCCGGAACCGCCTGTTGGAGAACTACCTGTCGCTGGTGAAGTACAACGCCGAGCGCATCTGGCAGCGGCTTCCCGACGGGGTGGACCTGGACGACCTGATTAGTGCCGGCACCTTCGGCCTGATGGACGCCGTGGACGCCTTCGACCTCGGCCGCGGGGTGAAGTTCGAGACGTACTGCGTGCCGCGCATCCGCGGGGCGATGCTCGACGAACTGCGGAGCATGGACTGGGTGCCCCGCCTGGTGCGGAGCAAGCAGAGCAAGTGCGAGGCCGCCCGCAAGCAGCTCGAAGCCTCGCTCGGTCGCCCGCCCACCCGCGAAGAACTGTCCAACAAGCTCGGCGTGCCGATGGAGCAGATCGAGGCGTTCGTCGGCGAGGCGACGGCCGTGAACCTGGTGTCGCTGAACAAGAAGTGGTACGAGACGGACAGCTACAAAGACGTCCGGGAAATCGACATCCTGGAAGACAAGAAGTCGGAAGACCCGACCGGCCGGTTGCAGAACCGCGACCTGATGCGACTCGTCACCCGCGGGCTGAACCGCAACGAGCGGCTCATCGTCATCCTCTACTACTACGAGGAGATGACGATGAAGGAGATCGGGGCGACGCTCAACCTGAGCGAGAGCCGCGTCAGCCAGATGCACAGCAGCATCGTCGCCCGGTTGCAGTCCCAACTCGACAAGCGCCGGCCCGAGTTCTCGAACTGATTCGATCTGATCTGGCGAGCCGAGCGGCGTGAGCCGCCGGGTGGTTTGAATGCCAC
>JANNVG010000263.1:0-2727 GCA_031414395.1 Fimbriiglobus sp. | reverse complement strand
GGGGGGGGTGGCCCGGGGGGGAAAACACTGTGTTCGGCGCCCCCGGGGGGGGTATGTTTCCGCCCGGGGGTGCCCCCAGACCACTATTTCTCTCGCACGGCCTGCGGGGAGCGAGTATTCTTAGAACACGAACCGACCCGGTTCCCCGCCGGGCTGCCCTCTGTGGTGGCCCATCCCGCTCGTTCTCCCGCAGGGTTCCCGATGCCAGTCCGCACCGCGCTCGCGCTTCTGGTCCTGTTACCCGCCGTCACGTTCGCCGGCCTCCCGACCGACGCCGACGCCGCGAAGTTGGTCGGCACGCCGGCCGAACTGGTCGTGTCGTCCCCCGAAGTATCCCTCGTCGGCCCGAGGGCGGCACACCAGTTGATCCTCACCGGGAAATACTCGAACGCCCAAACGCGAGATTTGACCCCGGTCGCCACCGCCACGGTCGAACCGGCCGGAATCGTTGAGGTGCAGCAGGGGCTATTCCTGCGTGGGCGGAAGGACGGCACGGCGACGGTCACGCTGACCGCCGGCGGCAAGACGGCCACGGTGAAGGTGACGGTGAAAGATTCGGCCGCGGCCACGCCGCCCAGCTTCCGGCACGACGTGGTGGCCGTGTTGAACGTCGGCGGGTGCAACATGGGCGCGTGCCACGGCACCCCCAGCGGGAAGAACGGGTTCAAGCTCAGCCTCCGCGGGTTCGACCCGGCCGCCGACTTCCTGCAACTCACCCGCGAGCAGTTCGGCCGCCGCACGGACAGTCAACACCCGGAGAACGCGCTGGTGCTGTTGAAGGCGGTCGGCCGTGTGCCGCACGAGGGCGGGTCGCGGCTGGGGGCGAACGCGCTGCCCACCGAGATGCTGACGGCGTGGCTCGGCGGCGGATTGCCCGACGACCGCAAGGAGTTGCCCGGCGTGAAGGGCATCGAAGTGCTGCCCGGCAGCCGCGTGCAACTGAACCCGGCGCGGTGGCAGCAGCTCGCCGTGAAGGCGACGTACACCGACGGCACGACCCGCGACACGACACGCCTGACCAACTTCAGCAGCAGCGACCCGGCCGTGGCCGACGTGAGCGGCACCGGGCTGGTCGAGTTCAAGCGGGCCGGCGAGGTGGCCATCCTCGCCCGCTACCTGGAAGAGTTGGTGAGCGTGCGCCTCACCTACCTGGAGCCGCGGGAAGGCTTCAAGTGGCCGAACCCGCCGGAAGCCAACTTCGTGGACACGCACGTGTTCGCCAAGTTGAAGTTGATGACCATCGCCCCGAGTGAGTTGTGCAGCGACGCCGAGTTCGTGCGGCGGGCGTACCTGGACAGTGTCGGGCGGATGCCGACGGCCGTCGAAGCACGGGCGTACCTTGCCGACACCGCCGCCGACAAGCGGGTGAAGTTGATCGACACGCTCGTCACGCTGCCCGAGTTCGCCGACTTCTGGGCGCTCAAGTGGGCGGACGTGCTACGGTCGAGCCGCAAGAGCATTCAGTTGAAAGGCAGCACGGGGTATCAGGCGTGGCTGCGGGAGCGGTTCGCCACGAACGTGCCGTTCAACGACGTGGTGAAGGAACTGCTCACCGCCACCGGCAACAGCTACACCAACCCGCCGGCCAACTACTACCGCATCAGCAAAGACCCGACGCAACTGGCCGAGAGCACTGCCCAACTGTTCCTCGGCGTGCGGATGCAGTGCGCGAAATGCCACAACCACCCGTTCGAGCGGTGGAGCCAGGACGACTACTACGGGCTGAGCGCGGTGTTCGCGCGGGTGAAGACGAAACCGGCCGCGACGATGGCCGACACCAAGCCGAAGCCGGCCGAAGCCGCGGACGTGGTGCTGATCGAGCGGAGCGGGGAGGTGACGCAACCCCGCACGGGCAAGACGATGAAGCCGCGGTTCCCCGGCAAGGGCGACCAAGACCTCGCCCCTGGCACCGACCGCCGGGCGGCGTTCGCCGACTGGCTGACGGCCGTGGACAACCCGTTCTTCGCCAAGAGCGTGGCCAACCGCGTGTGGTTCCACCTGACGGGCCGCGGGATCGTGGACCCGGTGGACGACTTCCGCGAGAGCAACCCGTCGGCGAACGACGAACTGCTCGTCGCCCTCGCCGCCGACTTCGCCACCAACAAGTACGACCTGCGGCGGCTGGTCACCACCATCATGAAGTCGCGGACGTACCAACTGAGCGCGATGCCGAACGACACCAACCGCGACGACGCCAAGTATTTCAGCAAAGCCGTCACCAAACTGCTCACCGCCGAGCAACTGCTGGACGCGATTTGTGACTACACCGGCGTGCCGGAGAAGTTCACCGGGCTGCCGGCCGGCACGCGGGCCATTCAACTGCCCGACGGTGAGGTGAACCACCCGTTCCTGAAGACGTTCGGCCAGCCGGCCCGCGAACTGGCGTGCGAGTGCGAACGGGAGAGTGACGGCAACCTCGCCCAGGCGCTGCAACTGATCAACGGCCCGACGGTGAACGAGAAGGTGAAGAACGCCGACAACCGCGTGGGCAAGTTGCTGGCCGCGAAGAAGAGCGAGGCGGAGATCCTGACCGAGTTGTACATGGTCGCCCTCGCCCGCCAGCCGGACGCCGAGGAGGCGAAGGTGGCCCTCGCCCACGTTGCCAAAGGCACCGACAAGCGGAAGGCGTGGGAGGACGTGATGTGGGCGCTGCTGAACACCCGCGAGTTCCTCTTCCGGCACTAATGGCGGTTTCGGGTGAACCGGCGGGGGGGGGGGGGGGGGGGG
>JANNVG010000262.1:0-1900 GCA_031414395.1 Fimbriiglobus sp. | reverse complement strand
CCTTCAGTCGCATGAGGAGCGCGCGGATCTTGGCGGGGGTGTTCACCTCGGTCGGGACGAGGGAGAGTGTCCGCAGGAAGGTGTAGCGGTTGGTGAGGGGGAAGAACGGTGGGCGGCGGGTGGTGGACTGGCAGCGGTCGGCGGTGCCGTGGTAGCGGAAGCCGGTATCGGTGCCGTTGTAGAGCTGGGAGTAGGTGCGCATGATCATGCCGCCGCCTACAACCAGGCAGCCGCCGTTGGAGTCGGTGGAGCCCGCGCCGTTGTCAGGGCAAGGCAGTTGCTCCGCGCCCGCACCCATCGTGGACGTGGGCGACTCCACACCCACGGTCCCTGTCAGGCTCATGAAGTTGCCGTGCATCGTGAAGCGCGGCTCGCCTCCGAGGAACCCGTCGAACGACGATCCGAAGAAAGATTGAGCGACCCGGCGCGTGCGCGACGTCAGACCATTCACTACGAGGATGTCGCCGGTCGCAATCAACCCGAGCTCGTCGGTGCACGGCGCGGCGCTCGCGTCGTTCGGGTCGCGCACGTACCTGATCCTGTCCACGATGTCTACGCGGCCCGCGACCCGAAGGGTCACGTTCCCCGCCACACGGCCACTCAGAGCGATTCTGCCAGCGGTCACGCTCACCACTCGGCGTGAGGCGGCATTGTACGGCGGACTGAGCGGCCACAGATACGGCCGCTCGCGCGCCTGCACGACCGCCGCCGGCGCCGAGGGGATGGCATCTCCCCCAGCAAACAGTCGCCAGCGACCAACGGTATCGATCACACCGCTGCAGAGGTTCGTCGGCCCGTCAGAAACCCCACAGTTCCGGCTGACGATGGTGAACGTGGAATCAGACCCGCCATACGGTGCGCCAGAGGGCCAACCTCCAGGCGGTGTCCGGATTCCCCACGGATAGATGTCGGCGGACGTCCCAGTCACGACACCCGAGAGGTCGGTGAATCGTTCTGAGGGCATAAGGTTCGGAGACCCCGCCGGAAAGCAGCGAGCGGTCGGCTGATCAAGGACGTCGCGAGCGGCGGAAATATCGTTGTCTTCCAACTGATTCATGTTTCCGTTCGAGACGGACGGGTAGCCAGAAGATCCGGTCAGCAGGTTGCGAACCCATGCGCGCCGGTGCGTGGAGATCGGGATGAAATGCCACCGCCCTGCCCGCTCGTAGAATGCACCGCATTGGTTCTGCACGATCCGGTCGTTCCACGCGATGTACGGATTGAAAAAAGGCGAGCTGATCGTCGGCGAGGCCCGAAGGCGTGTGGTATCGCCATAACCGCCCGACGCGGCATCGAAGACCCTAGCGAACCCCTCCTCCGCTTCGACCGTCCCGTCCCCATCGACATCGTACGCCACGAACTCAAGACGGCTCCCGCGCGCTCCTCCCGACACCGGCGCGAACGAGAGGTTCGCCGCCACGGCCAGCGAGTCGAGACGCGCATAGGTCGAGTCCTTCGGATACACCATGCGGGTCACGCCGACCAAGCTGTCGATCTCGAACGTGCCCGTCCCAGTGACCGTACCGACGGTCGTCACAGTATCGAGATACCGATTGCCCGACCCGCTCATGCGCCAGCTGCTGTTACTATGCACCCGTCCCGTCACCGTCGCCGGGCCATGCGTGACTGCCGACGGAAAGGAGTCGGTGAAGAGCGTATAGCGCGAGAAACTCTCACGCCGCAGATCCATCCGCGCCACATGCCGCGTACCCCCGGCGTCGTACGCGGCCGCGATCAACGTGATGATCGGCAGTTGCGTGCCCGACGTGTCGCCGGTGACGGCGGCGTACACATTCACGCGCACGCGCGGGATCGGCGTGCCGCTCGCATCATTGATCTGCACCCCCGAGAGGACCTGCCGCATGCCGGTGTCGGGGATCGCGAACGCGGAGTCGGTGTT
>JANNVG010000261.1:0-3696 GCA_031414395.1 Fimbriiglobus sp. | reverse complement strand
AGCCGGTGCAGTCCACCATCGGTCGTGTAGCGCCGGTAGAACCAGGCGTTGCAGCAGACCGGCCAGGTGGGCCGAACCGCACGGCTCCCGTAGCGACCGCAAGGTCTCCGCGGCGCGGGCCGGCTGCTGAACTTGATCGATATCCGCCACGTCGCTCAAGAGGCCGTTTAAGTCTGGATACTCTATATGGCCCCGCACCTGTCCCTGCTCTCCTCCTCTCGCTCCCTCCCTGCTCCTTCTCTGTGCCCTTCTCTTTCTCGCTTCCTCCGTCACGAGCCATGTCAATATCAGCGGCTGCGAACTGCCGATGTCCAGAACGAGTGGCGGCTCCTGGGCCTTGCAAATCCGAATGCGGTTGCGGAACCCCCGCGCTATCGCTTGATGTGTTTCGTGGAACCGCTCCCCGAAGGCGTCCACCATCCCCCAACGGTTCATCGGCTCCATCATGTCATCAGCAATGTCCAGTCGGCCATCGTTGGGCGTGAGGTGGATGAGCTTGGCCTTGCGGTCGAGTTCGCAGTACGGCCAGCGCAACGGGTTGTGCAGTCGAATTTGCTCACGCCGGCGGAAGCTGTTTTGCAACGAGTCCGCAACGGCCACACTTCCCCCGTGACTGGGAACGAGCTTGCGGTTGCGGTACGGCTTGGCCGGCCGGTAGCCGTAGCTCTTGCCCTCGCCCTTCGGGTCGAGAATCGCGGGCATGACGCCCGTGGCCCCGATTCTCGATCCCGCCTTCGTCACCGCGTTCCGGTCGGGCACGCTGACGCCGGACCAAGCCGACGCGGTCCTCCCGCGTGACCGGGCCGCGGTCATCTTCTTCCTCCTCCAGCTCAGCCTCACCGTCGGCCCGCCCGGACCCGCAAGCGGTGCTCACACGCCGTCCGGAACCGTCCCGCCGTATGCCAAGCCGCCCGCCACTCCCCGGCGGAAGAAGCGGGGTGCCGTGACCGGCCACACTGGTGCCGCACGCCCCCGGCCCGAGCACGTCGACCACCACGAGACGCACCAACTCCCCGCCTGCCCCGCCTGCGGTGGCGAACTCACCCGTACCGGGCGGACCCGCACACGGCTGGTCGAGGATATCCCCGACGACCTCAAGCCCGAGGTCACCGAACACACGATCCACCGCGACTGGTGTGCGTGCTGCAAGAAACAGGTCGAGCCCCACGTTCCCGACGCCCTGCCCAACTGCACCCTCGGGAACCGGACCGTCGTCCTGTCCGCCTGGCTGCACTACGGTCTGGGCGTCACCACCCGTCAGATCGTGGATGTGTTCAACGGGCACCTGCGGCTCCCGATCACGGACGGCGGGTTGACCCAGATGTGGCACCGCCTGGCCGACGTCCTGACCCCGTGGTCCGAGCAGATCCACCGGCATTGTCTCGACGCCGGGGTGCTGCACGCGGACGAGACCGGGTGGCGGGTCGAAGGTCGGACGTGGTGGCTGTGGTGCTTCACCTGCGCCGACGCGACCTTCTACATGATCGACGAGTCCCGCGGCCATGCCGCCCTCGACGCGTTCTTCGTCGAGGAGTTCGGCGGGGTCCTGGTGAGTGACTTCTGGGCGGCGTACGACGCGGTCGGGCGGGCCAAGCAGAAGTGCTGGCCACACCTGCGGCGGGACCTCAAGGAGGTGGACGCGGGATCGGACAACGGCGGCGACTGGGCGGCGTTCGCCAAGCGGTTGCGGCGTGCCTACGGCGACGCGGTGCGGTTGGAACTGACGCGCGGGGTGAAGCCGTCGGACGAGTACGACATGAAGCTGTCGCGGTTGCACGGGCGGATCGTCGCGTTGAGCGTCGGCGACTGGGCGAACGCGCACGCCCGGCGGTTGGCGAAGCGTCTGTTCAAGTACGGTGAGGAGTTGCTGACGTTCGTGGAGTTCGAGGGAGTGCCGTCGAGCCACCACCACGCGGAGCGGGAGATCCGCCCGGCGGTGCTCATGCGGAAGGCGAGCGACGGGAGTCAGAGCGAACGCGGGGCGGCGACGCGGGGCGTCCTGATGAGCGTGTGCCGGACGCTGAAGAACCGGGGACGAGACCCGCTGCAAACGATCCTCGACGCCCTGCGGACTTACGCGACAACCGGGACGCTGCCCCCGCTGCCGGGGATGGCCAGTTCAAAGGGCTGAAGCGTAGCCATGGGACCAAGACACCCCTTTCCCGGTGCCGTCCCCGCGTAACCTGATCGTGTTCGGCTTCACCGTGTCGTTGAAGGCGTCGATGGCTTCCTTCAAGGCACGGCCATCGAAGGGAGCTTCGACGATGGTATCCCACCCGGCTTCCTGGAACTTGTCGAGGAGTCGCTCTTGGTTCTTGGCCTTGCGCTTGGAGTAGTTCCGGATGACCTCTTGACCCAGCCGAAGTTGCCGCTGCGTCTTGTCCCACACTGGCACCACCCGTGGGGTTGGCCAACGGTCGCGGTCAATGGGGGCGGCGGTCGGGGCGAGCGGGTGGCAGGGGCAACTGCTCCGGTACGCGGCGTTGGTGCCAATCCAGTGAATCGTCAGCCCGTCCGGGATGTCGATCACTCGACGGAGAACCGGCAACACTTCGGACAATACGGTCAGCGGGATGGGTGGGTCGGCGTTCTTGCAGATCGTCGGCACGTCGCCCGGTATCACCTTGCAACTCAATCCCGTCACCTCGACCCCTTCGCCTCCCCCGACGATGAGATAATCGATGACCTCTCGCCCGTGGCGGAACAGGTCGGTGGAGACTGCCTGCGTCACCTCCGCTTGACCCCGGAGTTGCGCATAGGTCAGGGATCGCCAACCGTTCACGTCGATGTGGCCGAGTCCGCTCATCGTGGTGTGGGTGGGGGCGGAGTGAGGACGGGGGACACCGGCCTTCGACCGCTTCCAACTCCACAGGTCGAACGCCTCGGGCAGTCGTGACCGCGATTGCTTCCGCTCGGTGTCATCCATCCCTCGCCAGAGCAACCACGCTCCGGAGCCGAGTAACTCACGGCCGCGGGTTCGGAGGGGGTTTTCGCCGCTCAGAAGCATCACCGCGGACGCGATGGTCTTGAGTGCGGTTCGGGAATCGACCGTGGGCAGGCTGGCCGAGAGGTCCACCTCGTCAAAGTGGCGGGGAGTGTTCGCGTCCGCGTTCGCGCCTGGGTGGGCCAGTTGCAACAAGTATTGTCGGTCGCTGCCGAACTCCCGCCGGCGGGGGTTGAGGTGGCGAAGCAACCGGGCGCGGGCCGTCACCTCGGCTTCGGCGTCATCCGACGTACCACTGACGATGCGACCGTATTCCACCGCCGCCGTGAAGATGGCGGGGAGGTCGAAGTCGAACCGAGGCGGTGTCGCTGGCAATCGAGACATGAGGATGACCTCGACTCGTTGTGGGCACTTCGATGACCTGCCATTGGTAACTGCTCCCCGAGTCGCAGCCGGTTGATGGTATCATGTACAGTGTTGGCCTGTTGCCCATACTGGAGACTTCCGATGACCAGTCCGGCCAAGATTGCGGCCAACCGCCGGAACGCCATGCTCTCGACCGGACCGCGGACGACGGCCGGGAAGTTGGTCGTGGCCCAGAACGCCGTCCGGCACGGGGTGTTCGCCAATCTGCCGGTCGTGCCTGGGGAGAGCCAGTCAGAATGGCAGGCACACCGACAGGGCACCCTCAACTCGCTCGCCCCGGTCGGGTTGCTCGAAGTCAACTTGGCCGAGCGGGTGGCGTTGCTGCT
>JANNVG010000260.1:0-6684 GCA_031414395.1 Fimbriiglobus sp. | reverse complement strand
CCCGCTCCCTGGCGGTCGCGGCTCGTGTGAGTCACCGCCCGGCTTGCCGGTGAGCGCGGCCAACAACCCGGCGAGGCCGGCCGCCAGTTGCTTCATCACCTCCGGCTTCGGCACGGGCAGCTTCAGGTAGCTCTCGCCGGTCGTCGGGTCGTTGTGGATCAGCCCGCCCTTCCCGTTCGCCCCCGGCTTCGCCGTCACCTGCTTGAGCAGCGCCGCCCCCACTTCCAACAGTGCGGCGAACGGGTTGTCCGGCGCGTCCGTGGTCGCCTCCGGTTGTGGTGCGACCTCTTCGACCGGATCGGCTTCGGGGATGGCGGTGCTCACCGTCTCCACCGACTCCATGAACTTGGTCATCCGCGACCCGCCCATACTCACGTCCTTCGCCCCGCCGTCCAGCACCCCGCTGAACACCGACTTCTTGAACGCCAGCAAACTCAACATCCCCTCTTCGATGGCCCCCTGGGTGACGAAGTTGACCACCCGCACGGGGTTCAGTTGGCCGAGCCGATGCACGCGGCCGATCCGCTGTTCGAGTACCGCCGGGTTCCACGGCAGATCGACGTTGATGACGGCCGAGGCGTGTTGCAGGTTCAACCCCACCCCGCCGGCATCGGTGCTCAGGAACACCCGGCACGCCGGGTCGTCGCGGAACTGGTCGATCAGGTCTTTCCGCTTGTGGCCGGGCACGCCGCCGTGGAAGAACACGCTGCCCGCTTTCATCGCCTTCACCCGCTTCATCAGCAGGTGGTGCATCCGCACCCACTGGCTGAACACCACCACCTTCGCCCCCGGCGTTTCGAGCAGTTCGCCGAGCAGCGTGGCCACCTCGCCCGCCTTCGGCCCGTGGTCCGTCTCCGGGTCGATCAGGTGCGTGCTGTCGCACGCCATGCGCATCGTTTGGAGTGCCGCCATCAGCCGCTGTTTGTCCGCTTCACTCAGGAACTTGAACCGCCGCCACTTGGCCACGATGCGGGCGACCGTCTCGCGGGCCTCCTCGTGCATCTCCCGCTGTTGCGGGGTCATCGGCACGAACACGGTGCTCTCGATCCGCGCCGGCAGTTGGTCGAGCACCTGATCCTTCTTCCGCCGCAGCAGCACTGGCGCGAGCGTGGCGCCGAGCTGGTCGAGGTCGCGGTAGCCGGTCACTTTGCCCACGTCGTCCCGCACCTGGTGGGCGTCGAGCAGCTTGAACGTCGGCCCGAGGCGGAAGCGGTCCACGAACTGCACGATGGACACCAGCTCTTCGAGGCGGTTTTCCAACGGCGTGCCGGTGAGCACGATGGCATACGGCGACTGAATCTTCTTCACCGTGCGGGCGGTGCGGGTGGCCCAGTTCTTGATCCGCTGGGCCTCGTCCAGAATCACCAGGTCCGGCCCCCACGCGGTGATCTTCTCCAGGTCGAAGTGAACCGTGTCGTAGTTGGTGATCTTGAAGAACGGGGCGGGGTCGTCCCACCCGGCCTGACGCCGCAGGTGCCCGCCACCGATCACCGCCGCCGCCCGCCCGCTGAACTTCTCGATCTCCCGCTGCCACTGGTGCTTGAGCGACGTGGGGCAGACGATCAGCACCCGCTCGACGCCGAACAGCCGGGCCAGGATCTCGGCCGCCGCGATGGCTTGTATCGTTTTCCCCAAACCCATCTCGTCGGCGATCAGGCACCGCCCGGCCTTCGCCGCGAACAGCGCCCCCTCCCGCTGGTACTCGTACAGCGGCACGCTCAGCAGCGACTTGAACGCCGCCGACTTCACCCCGCGGGGGAACTCGGCCGCCACCTTCGCCCGCCGCTGCACGGCGTCCCGCACTTCGGCCAGGAACGCCGACACGTCGTCCCCGCACCGCACCTCGTGGTCGGCGTCGGCGCACGCGGTCAGGAAGTCGTCAATGCTGTCCGCCTGCTTCGCCCCGTCGGCGGCGAAGAAAGCAGTGGCCAGCCGGGTCACAGATCTCGGGCAGTCGGCACCGGAGCGGAACCGCACCTCGCGCTGCGAGCCGTATTGCAGGAACACCTCGCTGTACGGCGGGTGGAAGCCGGCCTTCAACCGCGGGGCGGTCTTGCGGTTCGTTTCCAGCTTGCCGACCACGAACTCGACGTGCTTGCAGGTGCCGAGCGAGTTGGTGACGAAGTCCGGGCAGGTGCAAGTGTTGTCGCCGGTGCCGGGGCCGCGGACGGTGACGCGGTAGGTGTTCCCGGACTGCGGATTGGTGACGGCGAAGTCGGTGAACACCGGGTCGTCGCCCAGCCGCTTCACCCGGAACTTCTGCCCGCGGCCGTACTGCTTGCGCAGCTCCTGCTGCCACTGCTCGAGGGTCAAGTTGTCCGGCTTGTGCGTCCGCGACACGCCCGGCTTAGGTTTCTTCTTCGCGGACTTCGGGGCGGTCATGCACGGGCCTCGATGATGGCGAACGGCGCGACGTGAGTCCGCCGGTGGTATTGTGGAACCGCGACCGACAGGGAGCCGGGTACCGGCCACCTTTGCGGACACCCGACTCCCTGTCGGTCGCGGTTCTAGAGTTTGAACACCAGCCGGGCGTTCTCGTCGAACACCTGGGCGTGATGCACGGCGGGGATGACCTGGCGGATGAACTCGGCATACGGGGCAATACCGATGAGCGGCCAGTCGGTGCCGAACAGGAAGCGGTTCGGCCGCTCGGCGTACCGGAAGGCCATCCGCACGCGGTTGGCGATGTCGTTTAGCGCGTCGAAGTGTTCACCCTCCGTCGGCTCCAACCCGTCGCCCACCACCAGTCCGGACAAATCCGCCCACACGTTCAGGTTCTTGTAGATCACCTCGGCCGCGTCCACCGTCCACGGGTTGCCCAGGTGGGCCATCACGAACTTCGTGTTCGGGTGATCGACCGCCACCTCGTCCACGCCGAGCGGGTGGGCGTACTTCAGCTTCGCTTCCGGGCTGTACGTGTCGCCGGTGTGGAAGACGACGGGCAGTTTGAAGTGGGCGGCCATCTCGTAGTACCGGTGGTAGTTGGCGTGGGCCGGCTCGAAGTGCAGATACCCCAGATAACACTTGAGCGCCACCACCCGCCCGCGGGCCAACTCTTCTTCGACGCGCTTCAAGTGATCGGGCTGATCGCCGCGCTTCGGGCAGCAGATGCCGATGGCTTTCAAACCGGGCACGTGTTCGGCAGTGGCCAGTGTGCGACGGATACCGAGCGGGTCATCGTCGCCGACGTTCCATTCGCCCATGGCGAAGGCGTGCGTCACCCCCGCCGCCTTCATCTCCTGCTTGAGCGCCGCCGCGATCGCCTCCGGCCGTAGCCGCAACGTGCCGGCCAACGACCCGACGCCGGGCAGGTTGGGCGGGGCGACGTGGAGGTGGACGTCGATCATTCCTACATTTTAGTGGGTACCGCGGGCGGGTGCGAATTCCGAAAATTTCCCCGCGAAAACGACCACCCGGCGGAGGTACTATCGTCCCCACCGCCGGAGTGCCGCCCGTGACCCCCGACGACCTCACCCGCACCAACCCGCCCGCCGACGGCACCCGCGACCAGTCCGACGCCGCCCTCGATGCCGGTCTCGCCGCCGCGTTCGGCGGGGACACCACGCAACACCGCCCGCCGTCCGCAGAGCCGGATGCCGGCACCGTCCTCGCCGGCAAGTACCGCCTCACCGAGCGCATCGGCGAGGGCGGCATGGGCAGCGTCTGGCTTGCGCACCAGTCCGAGCCGGTCAAACGCAAGGTCGCCGTCAAGCTCATCAAAGCGGGGATGGACTCGAAGGCGGTCCTCGCCCGGTTCGAGGCCGAGCGTCAGGCGCTGGCGGTGATGGACCACCCGAACATCGCCAAAGTGCTCGACGGCGGTCTGCACGACGGCCGCCCGTACTTCGTCATGGAACTGGTGAAGGGGGTGCCCATCACGCAGTTCTGCGATGCCCGCAAGCTCACCCCGGCCCAGCGGCTGGAGCTGTTCGTGCCGGTCTGCCAGGCCATTCAGCACGCCCACCAGAAGGGCGTCATCCATCGCGACATCAAGCCGAGCAACGTGCTGGTCGCCCTGTACGACGATAAGCCGGTGCCGAAGGTGATCGACTTCGGCATCGCCAAGGCGACCGGCGGCACGCTCACCGCGAAGACCATCGAGACGGCGTTCGGCGGGGTCGTCGGCACGCCGCAGTACATGTCGCCGGAGCAGGCCAGCCTGAACAACCTCGACATCGACACGCGGAGCGACGTGTACAGCCTCGGCGTACTGCTGTACGAACTGCTGACCGGCTCGCCGCCGTTCGCCCGGAAGGATCTGGAGAAGCGCGGGCTGCTGGAAATCCTGCGGGTGGTGCGCGAGGAGGAGCCGCCGCGGCCGAGCACCAAGCTCAGCACGGCCGACGCCTTGCCAAGTCTGAGTGCGAGCCGCGGCACCGAGCCGAAGAAGCTGACGGGCCTGCTGCGCAACGAACTCGACTGGATCGTGATGAAGGCGCTGGAAAAGGACCGCGCCCGCCGGTACGAGACGGCCAACGGCTTCGCGGCGGACGTGAATCGCTACCTGAGCGGCGAGGCGGTGCAGGCCCACCCGCCGAGCACGGCATACCGGGTGAAGAAGTTCGTGCGGCGGAACCGCGGGCAGGTGATCGCGGCGAGCCTGATCCTGTTCGCGCTGCTGGCCGGCATCGTCGGGACAACGCTCGGATTATTCGAGGCGAAACGACAGGAGGGCATCGCCCGGAGCGAGGCGGCGGCGAAGGAACTCGCCCTCCTGGCCGAGGCCGAGGAGCGGCGGAAGGCCGACGCCGCGAGGGTCGAGGCCCAGGCGAAGGAGGCGGAGGCGAACGCGGTCGTGGCATTCTTCGAGAACAAGGTGTTCGCGGCGGCCCGGCCGGAGGGAGAGGGCGGCGGACTGGGGCACGCGGTGAGCCTGCGCGACGCCATCGTGGCCAGCCTGCCGGCGCTCGGGAAGGGCTTCGCCGATCAACCGCTCGTCGAGGCCCGGTTGCGGAATACCCTGGGCATTACGTTCCGCAATCTCGCCGAGTACGAGCAAGCACGAGAACAGGATGAGCAATCGCGGGCCTTGTTCGCGCGTCACCGAGGCCCGGACCATCCCGACACACTGTCGTGCATGCACAACCTGGCCAACAGTTACGCGGCCTTGAACCGCCCCGCCGACGCTCTCAAGCTGCGTGAGGAAGTGCTGGAGATTCGCAAGCGGGTGCTGCCCAAGGACCATCCCGACACGCTCAAGAGCAGGGGCAACCTGGCCAACAGTTACGCGGCCTTGAACCGCCCCGCCGAGGCGTTGAAGCTGCGTGAGGAAGTGCTGGAGATTCAGAAGCGGGTGCTGCCCAAGGACCATCCCGACACGCTCAGCAGCATGCACATCCTGGCCAGCAACTACGAGCCCCTGAACCGCCCCGCCGAGGCGTTGAAGCTGAATGAGGAAGTGCTGGAGATTCGCAAGCGGGTGCTGCCCAAGGACCATCCCGACACGCTCAAGAGCATGGTCAACCTGGCCCTCAGGTACTGGAGCCTAAACCGCCAGGCCGAGGCGTTGAAGCTGCGCGAGGAAGTGCTGGCGATTCACAAGCGGGTGCTGCCCAAGGACCATCCCGACACGCTCAGCAGCATGAGCAACCTAGCCATCAGCTACGCGACCCTGAACCGCCATGCCGAAGCCCTCAAATTTTTCGAGGAAGCGCTGGAGATTCAGAAGCGGGTGCTACCCAAGGATCATCCCGTCACGCTGTCGAGCATGCACAACCTGGCCAACAGTTACGCGGCCTTGAACCGCCCCGCCGAGGCGTTGAAGCTGAATGAGGAAGTGCTGGCGATTCGGCAGCGTGTGCTGCCCAAGGATCACCCCGACACGCTCATGAGCATGAACAACCTGGCCAACAGTTACGCCGCCCTGAAGCGCAATGCCGACGCCCTCAAGCTGCGCGAGGACGTGCTGGCGATTCGGCAGCGGGTGCTGCCCAAGGACCATCCCGACACGCTCATGAGCATGGGGATTCTGGCCAAGTTGCTCAGCCAGTTGGATCGGGGTGCGGAGGCCATTCCGCTCATCGACGAGTGCGTGGCCAAAGTCGCTGGGCAGGCGGTTCATCCGGGCCTGATCCCAACCGTCATGGCTCTCCGCCAGGGGCATTTTCAGAAGCTCGGCGACCCCGCCGGCTGCCGGGCCACGGCCGGGATGTGGGAGAAGCTGAACCGCCCGGACGCCGACAGCCTGTACAACGCCGCCTGCTTCCGGAGTGTCACCGCCGGCGTCCAGATCAAGACTCCGGGGGCCGACGCCGCCAAACTCGCCAAGGACGACGCCGACAAAGCGATGCAGTGGCTGCACAAGGCCGTGCAGGCGGGGTACAAGGACGCCGCCAACATGAAGAAAGACACCGACCTCGACCCGCTCCGCGATCGCGAGGATTTCAAGAAGTTGCTCGCCGATGTGGAGGCGAAGTTCCCTCCGAAGAAGGAAACGCTCCCCCCGCCGCGGGTGGACAAGTGACGCCCGCTGACGCGACGGGCGGCTATCGGGTCCGCCGGCGTGGTACAATGCCGACCGGAGGGATCGCCATGCCGCCCCGCATCGATCAAGTTCAGCAGCCGGCCCGCGCCGCGGAGACCTTGCGGTCGCTACGGGAGCCGTGCGGTTCGGCCCACCTGGCCGGTCTGCTGCAACGCCTGGTTCTACCGGCGCTACACGACCGATGGTGGACTGCACCGGCT
>JANNVG010000259.1:0-3344 GCA_031414395.1 Fimbriiglobus sp. | reverse complement strand
CCCCTGTTTTCCCATGTGGTTTGTTGTTTCGCCCGCGGCGGGCGGGTGGGGCCTGGGGCTTCGCGGTAATGGGGCTGCCCCATCCAAAACTGACCGCCGCATCCTGCTTCCGGGTGCCGGCTGGCCCTCGCTCGCGCGTCGGGCTAACCACGAAGCCACTGGCTAACAGAGGTGTCCCATGACCCGCTTCACACCCGTCGCCCTGTTGCTCCTCGCCGCCGTCGCCGTCGCCGCCCCGGTGCCGAAGGCGGTCAAGAAGGCCGACCCGTTCCCCTACGCCGTCGGCACCAAGTGGGAGTACACGCACAACGGGAACGCGAAAGACGTGTGGGTGGAAGAGGTGGTGGAGTCGGCCGAGAAGGACGGGGCCGTCACGTTCAAGGTGGACATCACCGCCAGCGGCGGGCAGAAGCGGTCGGAGACGTACCGCCTGAAAGACGGCGTGCTCGAACTGACCGCCACCGGGAACGGCGAGTTCGACCCGCCCATGCTCATCGCCAAGGCGGGGATGAAGGCCGGCGACGAGTGGGAGACCAGCTACGGGTACGCCCCGAAGGGGTGCGGCACGACGGCCGACGTGACACTGACAGTGGGCAAGGCGGAGGAGATCACCACCCCGGCCGGCAAGTTCACCGCCACGCCCGTCGTCCGCACCACCAAGGGGCCGAACGGGAACGCGGCCACCACCTTCTGGTTCGCCGACGGGGTGGGCATGATCCGCCAGACGTCGCCCGGCCAGAAGGAGCCGCTGCAAGACCTGAAGGCGTTCACCCCCGGCAAGAAGTGACCGCCCGGCGAATGGCGCGTGAGCGAGTGGGCCAGCGACCTGTTGTCCGTTCGCCCGACGCGCGAGCGAGGGGCCAGTGGCCTCGCGGACAGAACAGGGATCGTCGCCGAGCGGAGGCCTGTTAGCCCGACGCGCAAGCGAGGGGCCAGTGGTTACGCGGAAGCAGGATGCGACTGTCAGTTTGTAATGGGCCAGCCATTTGTCCGCGAAGCCACCGGCCCCTCGCTCGCGCGTCGGGCTAACAAGTTGTGCGATCCGCGACGCCTCGACGACCTGTCCGCGAAGCCACCGGCCCCTCGCTCGCGCGTCGGGCTAACAAGTTTCGGAGCCTCCCCCATGACCCGCGTCGCACTCGCCGTGTTCGCGTTCGCCGCCGTCGTCGTCGCCGCCCCGGTGCCGAAGGCGAAGCCCAAAGCCGCCCTGCACCCACACGCCGTCGGCGATCGGTGGGAGTACATCCGCAACGGGGATGAGAACAAGGTGTGGAGCGAGGAGGTGACGGAGAGCGCGGAGAAGGACGGGGTGGTGACGTTCCGGATCGACATGACCGCCGACGGCGGGCGGATCGTGTCCAGCACGTACACCCTCGGCGACGGGCAGGTCAAGTTCACCCAGGGCAGCGGCAACACCTACGACCCGGCCATGCTCCTCTGCACCGCCACCATGAAGGACGGCGACACCTGGACCGACAAGTACACGATCAACGGCCGGGGGTACGAGGTGGCGGTGAGCGCGGGCAAGGCGGAGGAACTGACCACCCCGGCGGGCAAGTTCACCGCCACCCCCGTCACCCGCCGGTTCGTCGAGCCGAAGGTGGCCGGCGACACGGTGTGGTGGTTCAACGCCGAAGTCGGGCTGGTGCGGCAGACGGCCAACGGCAAGCCGGTGCAAGACCTGAAGGCGTTCACCCCCGCGAAGAAGTAGTCGAACTATTGCTGGATGTCGTGCGGAATCCCCTCCCCATTGACCGCAAGCCGCCCGGTCGGATACGTTTCTACTGGAGACACCCGGACACCGCCCCCGAGGACCGCCGATGTTCCCGCAACTGCTGCTCGCCACTGTGCTGGCCGTATCCCCGGCGCAAGGCCCCATCCGCGACAAGCTGAAAGACCTGAAGCCCGACCCGCCCGCCCCCGAGAAGACGCTGGCGAAGGCGGCCGAGGTGATCGACGACATGCAGGCGTGGCCGAAGAGCCGCATCCCCGCCACGCTGCTCGCCAAGTCCGAGGGGATCGTCATCATCCCCGACTCGGTGAAGGGCGGGTTCGTGTTCGCCGGCCGCGGCGGGCACGGGGTGGCACTGGTGCGGACGCCCGAGGGGTGGAGCGACCCGACGTTCGTCAACCTGGGCGGGGCGAGCGTCGGCCCGCAGATCGGCGTCGAGATCTCCGAGCTGGTGCTGCTGTTCAAGTCGAAGAAGTCGATGGAGCAACTGCTCGAAGGGAAGACGAAGCTGAAGCTGGGCGTGGACGCGGCGGTGGCGGCCGGGCCGCTCGGCCGGCGGGCCGAGGCCGCGACCGACGGCAAGTTCAAAGCCGAGGTGCTGTCGTACAGCCGCAGCCGCGGGCTGTTCGCCGGCGTGTCGCTCGACGGGGCCGTGCTGTGGGGGGCGGACGAGGCGAACAAGGAGTTCAGCACCAAGCCGACCCGTGCGGCGGTCCAGGCGGCCGAAGACCTGAAGGGCCGGCTGCTCGGGCACCTGCTCGAGCGCGAGTTGCCGAAGGCGGTGGAGCCGCCGCCGGCCGTGCCGCCCGCCACCCTGCCCGACACGCCGAAGAAGTGACCGGGCGCTGGTACAATCCCGTCACGGAGGGCTTCGCCATGCCGATGCACGATTGGGACAACGTGCCCGCATCCGCATTTCGAGCCTTCCGCTACATGTGGATCGCCGCTCTCGTGGATCGACTCAACCGCGGCGGGTTGCCACCCTCGCATTTCGCCGGGGTCGAAGCCGTCTCCTCCCCGCCCCGTCGCAACCGCATCGCCGTCCATTCCGACATCGAGTCCGTCAGTTCGGTCATCGAGATTTCGCCGGCGGTCGAGTGTGGGGCGAGGGGCGACGTGCGGCACATCGCCGATAACATTGCTGCCCTCATTCGCAACGGCGTTCACGTCCTCGTCGTCGATCCGTTCCCGCCCGGCCGGTACGACCCGAACGGCGTCCACCGGACCATCTGGGAGAACGTGACCGTCAGCGAGTTCGAGTTGCCGCCAGACAAACGCCTGACTGCCGCGTCCTACCAGGCCGGAAGCGAGCCGACCGCCTACGTCGAGCCGTTCGCCGTCGGCGGGCCGATTCCCGACATGCCGCTGTTTCTAGTCGAAGACTACTACGTCACCGTTCCACTGGAAGAGACGTACCAGACGACGTGGAACGTGCTGCCCGCACAAATCCGGGCGATGGTCGAACCGCGAGCGTGACGGCGCAAGTTGCCCCCTCCGCCGCGTTCGCCCATCGAGCCGCGAGTGCGGCCGACCCCCGACCACCGGCCGCAAGCCGTTCGACATATACTGACCCGGTTCGCAGGGGCACGACGCCCGGCGAGCCGGGTTCAGC
>JANNVG010000258.1:0-2978 GCA_031414395.1 Fimbriiglobus sp. | reverse complement strand
GGTCGCCGGGCTGCGCCCGTCTCGTCCGCCCTACTAGTAATGCCATGAACACCCCCCGCTACCTCGTCTCGTTCGACGCCCGCACGGCCGTCCACCGCTTCACCGACGTGCTCGTCATCGGCGGCGGCATCGCCGGCCTGCGGGCGGCGCTCGAGGTGCCCCCGCACCTGGACGTGCTCGTCACCACCAAAGACAAGATCACCGAGAGCAACAGCACCTACGCCCAGGGCGGGATTGCGAGCGTGCTGGCGAAGGACGACAAGTTCGAGAACCACGTGGACGACACGCTCGTCGCCGGCGACGGCTTGTGTCACCCCGATGTGGTCGATCTGGTGGTGCGGGAGGCGCCCGACGAGATCGAGAAGTTGGTGGGCTGGGGCACGCAGTTCGATTTGGAGAACGGCGCGCTCGCCCTCACCCGCGAGGGCGGGCACAGTCACCGGCGGATCGTCCACGCGCTCGGCGACGGCACCGGCCACGAGGTCATGCGGGCGATCATCGCCAAGACGAAAGCGGCCGAGAACATCACCGTCTGGGACGAGACCTTCACGCTCGACCTGCTCACCCACGACGGGGCGTGCGTGGGGGCGGTATGCTGGCGGCCGGGCATCACGAAGGAACTCATCTGGGCGAAGCAAGTCATCCTGGCGAGCGGCGGGTGCGGCATGGTGTACCGCGAGACGACCAACCCACCCGTCGCCACCGGCGACGGCATGGCGGCGGCATACCGCGCCGGCGCGGAGCTGCGAGACATGGAGTTCATGCAGTTCCACCCGACGGTGCTGTACGTCGCCGGCTCCGCCCGGTTTCTGATTAGCGAAGCCGCCCGCGGAGAGGGGGCGTACCTGCGGGACGTCCACGGCGAGCGGTTCATGCTGACGGACGACCCGCGGCACGAACTCGCCCCCCGCGACGTGGTGGCCCGCGCCATCTTCCGCACCATGGAGCGGACGCAGCACCCGAACGTCTACCTCGACCTGTCGCACCTGCCGCGGGAAACCGTGCTGACGCGGTTCCCCGGTATCAACAAAGTGTGCCGCGGGTTCGGCCTGGACATCACCACCGACCGCATCCCGGTGCGGCCGGGCGCCCACTACACCATCGGCGGGGTGACGACCGACGACCACGGGCGGACCACCTTGCCGAACCTGTGGGCGGCCGGCGAGGTGACGAGCAGCGGGCTGCACGGGGCGAACCGGCTGGCGTCGAACAGCCTCATCGAAGGACTGGTGTTCGGCGCGCGGTGCGGGCACGGTGCGGCGGAAGCCGCGGCGAAGATGCCGACTACACTGACCGCCCTTCCCCTCCGGCATGTAGTGAGCGACCCACTGGACGAACCGCTCGACGTGTCCGACGTGACGAACAGCTTGCGGGCGCTGATGGTGCGGAAGCTCGGCATCGTGCGTGACCGCACGCGGATGGACGAGGCATTGCGCGACGTAGACTTCTGGTGCCGGTATGTGCTGGCCCGCGAGTTCCGCGACCGCGCCGGGTGGGAGTTGCAGAACCTGCTGACCGTCGCCCGCCTGATGCTCGCCGGTGCCATCACCCGCGACGAATCCCGCGGCACACACTTCCGCAGCGACTTCCCGACGCGCGATGACGTGCGATGGGGGAAGCTGCGACACACGACGACGACGACGAAGCGGTAGGGCAGGGGCGGAGAGCAGAAGTACCGGTTTGTAGGTCGGGCTGTGCCCGACGCTGGTTGGCGTCGGGCACAGCCCGACCTACGGCAGTATGGATGTCAGCCCCAGCGACAGCCCGAACAGTCGCCGCGCTAATCCCCGGATGCCGCATCGACGATGCAGAACAGGTGTAGAGCGGCCGGCAGAAGTAGTGACAGGCCGAGGGTGCACAAACTACACACAACACCCACTCCCCAAGAGCAGTTCACCACGAGCATCCACACTAGACCCGCCCCCACTTGACCCTTCCCGATTTGACCTAGCCCTGCCCACAGGAAACTCAGTAGTGCCGCCACCCCCGGACTCACGCCTCGTCGCGGCTTCGGGCGATACGACTCGTCCATCCACTCGCCGCAGTAAGGGCACTTCACGGCATCCCAGTCCACGTCCTCCCGGCAGTATTGGCAACGAGCCACGGACGGGCGCTTCCGACGGGGTCGCCGATCGTCTTCCTCCTCCCTCTGTTGTCGGCGGCGGGTATGCCTGCTGGCTTCTTCATCCTCCTTCTCACGCAACTCGGCCTCTTCCTGCTCAGCCTGCCTCAGTTCCACACGCTCCCTCGCGATTTCGCTGTCTAATTCATCCTTCGTTTCGTGTACCTTCTCGTCGGATGGCCCGATGATAAACCCCATCAACGTGACGGCCGCGCCGACGAATGCGCAGAGCGCGAATGCAGCCCCGGTGCCGGCCGGCACGCTGAACAGGATCGTCCCGATCATGATCGGGACGAAGAAGGCAGCGGCTAACACGAACGCTGCCCCGATTCGTTCGACAGGCCCGTTGCCAAAGTGAAGCAGGTCGGTCAACTTTCTTCCCGCCAAACGCATGCTTAGAAATTTCCGGCGTCTGTTCAGAGAACGGAGCACCGTCAGGTGTTCGCGGACGGACATAGATGGCCCGTGGGCAGAGAACGATGGTTGTTGTGGCGGTATGATACGTTCGTCGAACTGATTGCCGCAACAGGATTCCTCTCAAGTAGGGCGGGCGAACCGGCGCTTCGCAGGCGACCCCCGCCGCGTCTGACTGATGGCGGGGTGTCCGGGCTGCGCCCGTCTCGCCCGCCCGAACCAATCGTTACCAAGAGGCCAACTTGGAGAACGTGGCGAACGCACTCGCTGGCCTCTTCGCGATGATCCTGTACTGTCACAAGGCTGAGTGACTGTCCCACAAGGTGGTGTTAAGCGGCATTGTGATATTGGAACTCGGCGTCCACATGTTTCGGCTTCAGCCGGTTGAGCATGAGGTGAATCATGGCCAACTTGACGAAGGCCTCCGACGACCGGACGCTCT
>JANNVG010000257.1:0-2024 GCA_031414395.1 Fimbriiglobus sp. | reverse complement strand
CCGTTCTGGTTGTTGCCGTTCTGGCCCTGGTTGATGGGCGGGCGGATGGGGGCTGGTCCGGGCGGGGGCGGCAGGAAGCCGTTGCCGCGGAAGCGGCCGTTCAGGCCGGGCAGCGCGGGCTGGAAGCCGCCCGGCCCTTGGGCCTGGGCCGGGTTGCTGAAGACGGGCAGCAGGGCGAGCAGGCCGAGCAGGCCGGCGGCAGCGCCCAGGTAGCGAACGAGCTTGCGGAACATGAGCGGCCTCGGGATGAGGAAGCGGTAAGAGAGCGGGCACGCCGGCGGAAACCCGGTCGGGGTCTCCGACAATGATAACATCTTGCCGGCCGCAATGGTACGCGGCACTGATCTAATGCAACGACTCGGGGCGGTCGCGCTTGCGCGGATTTTGCGCCGGTGCCGGTTGGTCCATCGATCAACCCACAAGGGCCGCGTGTGTCGGTCACCCGAGTTCGCACCCGCGGCCCTTGCGGGCCGGGTTCGCCAAGATCGCTTCACACGCCATCACTTCCGCCGGAACTCGATGCCACGGAAGACGATGCGGAGTCCGCCCTTGTCGTCGATCACGTCCAGCCGGTCGTCCTCGAACATCCCGCCGGTCACCCGGTAGGCGTTCCCCTGCCAGTGTTCGAGCGGCACTTTGAACGTACTGAAGCGCCACTCCGATTTTTCGCCCAGCACCAGTTCCGATTCGCCGTAACTGCTTGAAACGTACTTCCCGGCCATTTCGTTGGCCGGGCGGGAGGGCGGTTCGTCCGGTTTGCGAGCTTTCGCGCTCGCCTCCCGTTCGGCCTTCTTGCCCGCCGCTTCCTGTTCGTCGATCTTCCGGTAGGCGGAGTTCCAGTCGGTCGCCCGTTCACCCGGTTTCGCCGTCAGCAGGTCGGTCAGCGTGTTGCCGAGTGCCAGGTTCAGTTTCGTCTGGTGCCGGTTGGCGAACACGGCGAACCCGGCCTTGTGTTCGGGCAACAGCACCGTCAGCACGCGGAAGCCGTCGATCAGCCCGCCGTGGGCGACCACCAGCTCGCCGCGGTACTCGTACACCACCCAGCCCATCGCGTAGGTCATGTGCCGCACGCCGGGGTGCTGGCGTTTGGCGGCCCCTTCCAGGCGGACGGGCGTGTGCGGCTGCTTCGTCTCGCCCAAATGTTTCGCCGACACCACCTGTTCGGTGCCCACTTTGCCGTCGTTCAGGTGGAAGAGTAGCCAGCGGGCGTAGTCGCGCGGGGTGGTGAACATCGACCCGGCCGGGTTCGGCTCGGTCATCTCGTACTCGGGCATCGCCTCGACGCCTTTTCCGCCCACCCCGCCCGTGTACCCGCTCGCCCGGTCGGGGAACTCCTTCGCCTGCTTGGTGGTGAACGCCACCGCTTTCATGCCCAGCGGTTTGGTCAACTTGTCCGTCACCAGCTCGTCCCACCCGGACCCGTAGCGGTTCGCCGCCGCCTTCCCCGCCGCCAGTACGGTAACGCTACTGTACTGGTAGCCGCCGCGGAACGGAAGCGATAGCGGCAAAAGTGGAATTCGCCGGACGGTCTCGTCCAGATCCCAGGCGGCGCGATACCAGAGCAGGTCGTGCGGGCCGACCCCGCTGCGGTGGCACAACAGGTCGCGGACGCTCACCAGCTTGTCGGCCGCTTCGTCGGACAGCCGGAACGCCGGCAGGTGCCGCCGCACCGAGTCGTCCCAGTCCATTTTGCCGTCGTCCACCAGGGCGGCGATGGCGGCCGACGTGAACGCCTTCGTACACGACGCCAGCGGGAAGAGGGTGTCGGGCGAGACGGGTTCGGCCTTCGCCGTGTCGGTGGCGAGCGTGCGGTCGCCGTACCCCTTCAAATGGATCACCTCGCCGTTCCGCACCACCACCACGGCCACGCCGGGCACGTCGAACGCTTTGCGGGCGGCTTCGGCGGCCGTGTCCGCGTCTTTGTTGAAGGGGTCCGCGGCGGGTGGAGGGTCGTTGCGGGGCGTGGTGATCTGGGACCTCACCCCCCGGCCCCCTCTCCCACGGGAGAGGGGGTGTTCAACAGG
>JANNVG010000256.1:0-6951 GCA_031414395.1 Fimbriiglobus sp. | reverse complement strand
GCTCCGCCGGCGTGAACTCCTTCCAATCCCCGTCCAGCCCGAGGTACTGACCGTCGCCGAGACCCGCGACCGCGAGTCCATTCTCCTGGTGGCCCAGTCAATACAGGCAGTTGTTCACCCGCGACGTGACCCACAGCAGCTCGTTCCGCATCTGCTTGGTGAGCGGCATGTTGTCGTCGAGCCAGTCCCGCGGCCAACCGGCCCGCACCTCCGGGTCGAGCAGCTTCCGCATCCCCCCCTGCCCGGCGGAGGTGCGCCCGCTCGCCTTCTCCTCGTCCGTTTGCGGCGGCGGGGGCAGGCGTGGCGCCGCCGACTTGTGCGCTTCCAGCGCCTCCTTCATCGCCCACCGCGTGACGGCGATGGGGGCCGGGGCCGGCTCCTGGGCCGCACACCAGCCGGCGAGCAACGGGAGGACAACTCCCGCGAGGGACATGCGAGACATGATGGGATCTCGGTGGTGTTGAACTGGAACCGGGAACGCAGTGACCGGGTGAGCTGGAACCGGGAACGCAGTGACCGGATGGATGTTGCGCACACCCTGTCACTGCGTTCCCGGTTCCATGACGCCACTCAATCCCAGGTGGCCACTTCGCCCGCGTTGGCCGTACACAGCGCCCACCACATGTTCGGGTCGATGCTGTCGCGGAGGAACCGCACGCTGCCGTCGCCCGCGCTGATGTTCATGCCGCCGGTGTGCGGGGAGGTGGCGATCCGCATGTTGCAGGTGGGCGTGAGCAGCCACGGGCCGGGCGGCTTGACCAGGAATTTCGACTGCGGGCCGATGGCGTCGGACACGGTGGAGGCGGCGTTCGGCCGCCAGCCGGGCACCACGAACGCCGGCACCGACGTCTGCGGCACGCTCGTCCACTCCCAACTGGCGACGGCGTTGCACCCGGTGTACCGCTCGGCGAAGAAGATGGTGTTCGACAGGCCGTCGGTCACGTGCGAGAAGTTGTTCCGCACGTCCCACCCGGCGCTGCGGGTGGTCAGGGTGTTCACCTGCGGGTTGCCGAACACCTGGAAGCTGAAGCTGTAGCTGGCCGGCCCCCACGTGCCCCCGCCCACGCTGGCGTCCAGGGTGATGTACCCGTTCGTCGGCAGGGTGGGGTCCATCGGGCAGTGGTACATGGGCAGCCGCGGGCGTTGGGCGGCGTACACGTACCCGTAGGTGTTCTGGTCGATGTTCCGCGCGATCTCGTGCAGGGCGGACTGCTCGGTGTACGGCAGGATGTGGAAGAAGACGGTGCCGCGGCCGAACAGGTTGCTCGGCGGGGAACTGCCCGGCTCGTTGTAGTAGCCGGCGGCCGGGGGCAACTTCTGGTTCGTGTCGTGTGCGTTGTGAACGGCCAGGCCGATCTGTTTCAGGTTGTTGCTGCACTGGAGGCGGGCGGCGGCCTCGCGGACTTTCTGAACCGCCGGCAGCAGCAGCCCGATCAGAATGGCGATGATGGCAATGACCACCAGCAGCTCGATGAGCGTGAAGGCGGGGCGCGGTCGTCGGGTCATGGTGGTACACACTCCGGTTGGGAGGACAACCGCCGTCTCACGGCACACGGGTGGGCGACGACCGCCGGCCCCGACGACACGCGCCGGGGACATCCCACCCTCGCACCCCGCCCGTTCCACACGGGCGGCAAGACCGACGGCCCCGACATCCGCCCGGCGACTGTGGCCGAGGCGAGCGGGCGAACCCGCAGCCGGGATGAAAGGACACGATTCGGAAGCACGGCGCAACCGCCGCACCCACCGTTAATGTGGTCGAACCACGGACGATGGTCAAGCGGCGGGCGGCGAAAACCCGGTTGTTACGAACCCCCCGCGTGCGGGGACAATTCGGTTGCCGTCGCCCCGGTGCAGCGTGTACTGTCTGGCGAGTCGAATCCGGCCGCGCAGGTCTAGCGGCCGAGTCGCCTGTTGCACTGTCCGCCCGAGGTCACGTCATGCGCTCCGTCCTCTCCCTCCTCCTGTTCGGCGCGCTCACGGCTGCCGCCGCGGAGCCGGTGAAGAAGCCGAACGTCGTCGTCATCGTCGGCGACGACATGGGGTACGCCGACGTCGGCTTCCACGGCGGCAAGGAGATCCCCACCCCGCACCTGGACGCTCTGGCGAAGTCCGGCGTGAAGTTCACGAGCGGATACGTGACCGGGCCGTACTGCTCGCCCACCCGCGCCGGCCTGCTCACCGGCCGATACCAGACCCGCTTCGGGCACGAGTTCAACCCGGCCGGCATGGGGGCGAAACTGGGGCTGCCGCTCACCGAAACGACACTCGCCGACCGGCTGAAGGCGGCCGGCTACCGCACCGCCCTGGTGGGCAAGTGGCACCTGGGGACGGGCGAGCGGCACCCGCAGAAGCGGGGGTTCGACGACTTCTTCGGCTTCCTCGGCGGGGCGCACGACTACTTCAAGCCGGACGGAATCCTACGGGGCACCGAGCCGGCCAACGAGAAGGCGTACCTGACGGACGCCTTCGGCCGCGAGGCGGTGGCGTTCATCGACGCGAACAAGGCGAAGCCGTTCTTCCTGTACCTGGCGTTTAACGCGGTCCACACGCCGATGCAGGCGGACGACCCGCGGCTGAAGAAGTTCGAGGCGATCAAGGACGACAAGCGGCGGACGTATGCGGCCATGCTGAGCGCGCTCGACGACGCCGTCGGGGCCGTGACGAAGAAGCTGGCCGACGACAAGCTGACCGAGAACACGCTCGTCGCGTTCATCAGCGACAACGGCGGGCCGACCATGCCGGGCACGTCGGTGAACACGTCGATCAATACCCCCCTCCGCGGGTCGAAGCGGACCACGCTCGAAGGCGGTGTCCGCGTGCCGTTCCTCGTCTCGTGGCCCGCACAGGTGAAGGCCGGCACAACCGACGACCGCCCGGTCATTCAACTCGACCTGCACGCCACCGCGCTGGCTGCCGCCGGCGTCGCACCCAAGCCCGAGTGGAAGCTCGAAGGCGTGGACCTGCTGCCGTACCTGAGCGGCAAGGAGAAGGGCAGCCCGCACGACGCCCTGTTCTGGCGGTTCGGCAAGCAGTTCGCCGTCCGGCAGGGCGACTGGAAGTTGGTGCGGTACGACCTGGCGGCGGACGGCAAGACCGGCGCGTCAGCGGTGAAGCTGTACAACCTGAAGGACGACATCGGCGAGGCGACCGACCTGTCCGCGAAGCACCCGGACAAGGTGAAGGAGTTGCAAGCCGCGTGGGACGCCTGGGACAAGTCGAACGTCGCCCCGCTGTGGGGCGGCGACGGCCCGGTGAAGTGATGAACCAAGTGACCACGAATCGCACGAATACCACGAATCAGAACCCGATTGGGAGAATTCCGTGTCCGCACTCCGTCGTCTCGTCTGCCTTCATTCGTGGTTTTCGTGTTATTCGTGGTCACTTCTCTTCTCCCTCTTCGCCACTGCTGCCACTGCCGCCGAGCCGACGAAGCCGAACGTGCTCTTCATCCTGGCCGACGACATGCGTCCGGACCTCGGCTGCTACGGGCACCCGCAGGTGAAGTCGCCGAACATCGACGCGCTGGCGAAGGCGGGCGTGCGGTTCGACCGGGCGTACTGCCAGTATCCGCTGTGTTGCCCGAGTCGCACGTCCATGCTCACCGGCCGCCTGCCCACCAGCACCGGCGTGCTCCGCAACACGCAAGACTTCCGCAAGTTGAAGCCGGACATCGTGACGCTGCCCGAGCACTTCAAGGCGAACGGTTACGTCACCCTGCGGGCCGGCAAGATCTTCCACGGCGGCCTCGACGACGCCCAATCTTGGACGGAAGGGGCGGAGAAGGACACCAAAGCCGACCCGCCGAAGCCCGCCGCCCAACCCGCGGAGCCGGCACGGGCGAACCCGGCCGACCGGATCGTGAAGCTGAAGGGCGACGGCGAAACCCACACCGACTTCAAGACCGCCGACCTCGCCATCAAGTTCCTTCAGCAGAACAAGGACAAGCCGTTCTTCCTCGGGTGCGGGTTTCTCAAACCGCACAGCCCGCCCACCGCGCCGGAAAAATACTTCGACCTGTACGACGTGAAGACGGTCAAGCTGCCCGACACCTTCGCCGCCAAGCCGACCGTGCCCGACGGCTTCCCCAAGCTGTGCCTCACCCCGAACGCCGACCTGTTCGTCAAGCGCGACGCCACCGAGGACGAGGCGAAGGAGATGACCCGCGCGTACTGGGCGAGCACCTCGTGGGTGGACTGGAACGTCGGCCGGGTGGTCGCCGAACTGGACAAACTCGGCCTCCGCGACAACACCGTCATCGTCTTCTGGGGCGACCACGGCTACCACCTCGGCGAGATGGGCAAGTGGGCCAAGCACGGCTCGCTGTTCGAGGTGGGCACCCGCGTGCCGCTCATCGTGGTGGCACCCGGCATGAAAGCGAACGGCACGGCCGCCCTCCCGCCGGTGCAGTCGATGGACATCTACCCGACCCTATGCGCACTGTGCGGGCTGAAACTGCCGGCCGGCCTGCAAGGGCACAGCCTGAAGCCGCTCCTCGCCGACGTGAAGGCGAAGTGGGAGCACCCGGCGTTCACCGTCGCCGGGCAGACGGCCGACAACCTGGGCGTGGCCGTGCGGACGGACAAGTACCGCTACGCCGAGTGGACCGGCGGGACGAACGGGGCGATGCTGTTCGACGTGACGGCCGACCCGACCGAGCGGAAGAACCTGGCCGACGAGCCGAAGTTGGCCGACGTGCGGAAGCAACTGGCCGAGTTGGCGAAGACTGCGACGAAATGAAGTCGCGCCGCCTGTGTTCATCCCGTGCATCGAAAGTATCCCAACCAGGAGAACTCCATGTCCACCCGCCGTCGCCCCTGCCTTCATTCGTGGCTTCCGTGGTATTCGTGGTTGCCCCTGCTGTTCCTCTTCCACTCGGCTCTGTCCGCCGCCGACGCGAAGAAGCCGAACGTGATCGTGTTCCTGTCCGACGACGTGGGGTACGGCGAGTACGGCTTCCAGGGGAACAAAGACATCCCCACCCCGAACATCGACGGCATCGCCAAGAACGGCGTGCGGTTCACCAGCGGTTACGTGGCGGCCACCTACTGCAGCCCGTGCCGGGCCGGCCTGCTGACGGGCCGCTACCCCACGCGGTTCGGGCACGAGTTCAACGGCGGCGGGCCGAAGGGTGACAACAACACGTTCGGGCTGTCGGTGAACGAGAAGACGATGGCCGACCGCATGAAGGCCCTCGGGTACGCCACCGCCTGCGTGGGCAAGTGGCACCTGGGCGGCGGGGCCAAGTTCATCGCCACCGCCCGCGGGTTCGACGAGTTCTACGGCACCGTGGCGAACACGTCGTTCCTCAACCCGCCGAACTTCATCGACACCCGCGTGTCGAACAAGGTCAGCCCGGTCAAGGACGACGCCTTCTACACCACCGACGCCTACGCCGCCCGCGCGGTGGACTGGATCGGCAAGCAGAAGGACAAGCCGTTCTTCCTGTACCTGCCGTTCAACGCCCAGCACGCCCCGCTGCAAGCGCCCGAGAAGTACCTGAAGCGGTTCCCCGACCTGAAGGACAAGCGGCAGATCTTCGCGGCCATGATGAGCGCGATGGACGACGCGGTGGGCGCGGTGCTGAAGCAGGTGAAGGACATGGGCCAGGAGGAGAACACGCTGGTGTTCTTCTTCAGCGACAACGGCGGGCCGACCCAGCAGACCACCTCGAAGAACGGCCCCCTGCGGGGGTTCAAGGCGACCACGCTGGAAGGCGGCACGCGGGTGCCGTTCTGCATGCAGTGGAAGGGGCAGATCAAGCCGGGCACCACGTTCGACCACCCGATTCAGAACCTGGACCTCCTGCCGACGGCGGTGGCCGCGGCCGGAGGCAAGATCGACGCCGAGTGGAAGCTGGACGGGGTGGACCTGATGCCGCACCTGAGCGGCAAGGAGAAGGCCCCGCCGCACGAGGTGCTGTACTGGCGGTTCGGCGAGCAGTGGGCCGTCCGCAAGGGCGACTGGAAGCTGTGCGTCAACCGCATCGACGGGTTGAAGAAGGCCCCGGCCCTTTACAACTTGAAGGACGACATCGGCGAGGCGATCGACCTGAGCGAGAAGGAGCCGGAGAAGGCGAAGGAGTTGAAGGCCCTGTGGGACAAGTGGAGCGCGGAGCAGGCCAAGCCGGCGTGGGAGCCGGGCTGAGCGGGGAGATTCGGAGGTTGACCACGAATCAGACGAATATCACGAATCCGGAGGAGAGGACGGCATGTCTCATCACTGCCGCTCCTGTCTTGATTCGTGTTATTCGTCTGATTCGTGGTCACACCTCCTGCCCTTCTGCCGACTTTCGGGTTAACGGTCGCCGCCAGGGCCACCCGGCCGGCCACCGCCCGGACCACCCGGCGCGCCGCCCGGCCCGCCCGGACCACCCGGCCGGCCGCCGGGGCCGCCCGGCCCACGCTCGGCCATCTCCTTCAGCGCCTTCTTCTGGTCGTCGGTGAGCAGCTTCTCCAACTGCTTGTCCACGTCCTTCTGGAGTTCCTCCAGTTTCTTCTTCTGGTCGTCGGTCAGCTTCAGTTGCTCGATCAGCATGGCCGGCAGCACGGTGCCCGGCTTGCTCGGGGTGAACCCGCCACGCCCGCCACGCCCGCCCCCTTGCCCGCCACGCCCGCCTTCTCCACCACCCGGCCCGCCCGGCCCGCGCACTGGCCGCTCGGGCTGCTTCTCGCCTTCCTTCGGCGGTTCGGCCGGCTTGGTCGGCGGCTGCGCCGGGGGTTGGGCGAGGGCGACGGTGCCGCTCACGGCGAGGGCGACGGCGAGCAGTTTTTGCAGGCGGGTCATCGGTCGGGTCTCCGGGAAGGGGTCTACCCACTGAGTACCCGGCGGGGGCGAACACCGCCGCGGGAAAAGTGGTGGTGTGCGGCCCCAACGGGGCCACCGGGAATAGCCAGGGGTGACGGAGCACCGGAGGTGCGACCGAACCCCTGGGAACCTGCCCGCAACAAC
>JANNVG010000255.1:0-3147 GCA_031414395.1 Fimbriiglobus sp. | reverse complement strand
CCCCCCCCCCCCCCCCGCCCTACCAATGTCACGCCTACTTCACCAGTTCGTTCAGTGTGTAGTACGCCTCCGGGTGAAGCAACCCGTCGCCGGTGGCCGTCTTCACCCCGTTCAGGGCGAAGTCGTACACCCGACCGCGCTTCAGGTTCGGTACCGCCACGCTCACCGTCTTGCCGTCCGCGCTCACCGTCACGCCCTTCACCTCCTCCGGCTGCGTGTCCGTCTCCGGGCAGCCGTAGGTGCTGTGGTAGATGTACGTGTACGACTTCACCCCGAACGCCTTGTCGGTGATCGTCTTCGCGTCCAGCGGGGTGGTGAAGGTGAAGTCGAACCCCGACTTGGTCAGCTTGACGCTGTGGATCTCGGCCGGCGTCTTGCCGCCGAACGAGATGCGTTGCAACCCGTAGGGCTTGCCGCCGAGCGACCCCCACCCGCGGTTCGTCTCGCCGACGTACAGGGCGCCGTCCGGGCCGAAGGCCATCCGGTTCACCCCGCACTGCAAGCCGCGGCGGAACGGGAAGCACGCCCCCTGGTACACGCCGTTCACCTTCTCCAGGGCCACCCGCATCACCTCGGCGTTGTTCTGGTCGCCGACGAAGCACTGGCCGGCGAACGGGCCGAACTTGCCGCCGGTCGTGTCCCACACGGGTTCGCTCACGCTCTTGCCCATCCGCCCGTAGGGGAACCAGATGCACGGCGGGTCGAGGTCGGGCATCCCGCTCGGGGCCGTCTTGCCCGGCGCCGGCTGGCCGTCGTACATCATCCCGCTCGTTACCTTCTCGGGCACCTTGCCGGCGAACGGCGAGTCCTTCACCCACCGCAGTCCGGCCTGGTGCCCGTAGAACTTGCCCTTCTTCAGGTGCTGCATCTTGTTCGTCGCCACCCACTCGCCCTGGTTGTCGCAGTAGAACAGGTCGCCGTCGGGCGAGAAGTTGATGCCGTTGGGCGACCGCACGCCGTAGCACCACGGCTCCATCTCGCCGGTCTTGCCGTCCACCCGCACGCACCACCCCCGCCACGGCACTTCGGATTGCGTCTTGCCGCCGAAGCCGACGTTCAGCGTGATGTAGAAGTCGCCCGTCTTCGGGTCGCGGGCCGGGCCGAACGCGTACTCGTGGTAGTTGCCGCTCACGCCCCACTTGTCGCACAGCGTCTCGAACCCGTCGGCCTTGCCGCTCTTCCCCTCGGTCACGATGGTCAGTTCCGGCCGCTGCACCACGTACACCGTCTTGTCGTCCTTCACCCACATGCCGAGCGCCTCGTGCAGCCCGCCGGCGTACTTGCTGAACTGCGATTCACTCGGCGTCTCGCTCGTCGGGTTGTCCACCAGCCAGATTTCCCCGCGGCGGGTGCAAACCAGCAGCTTGCCGTCCGGCCGGAAGGCCAGCCCGCCGGCTTCCAGCACGCAGTCTTTCGGCGTGGGGAACGTGACGACCGGGTAGAACTTCGCCTCCTCGCCCTGGGCCGGGTTGGGCTTCGCACCCCCGCCGCCACCGCTGCTGGCGGTCGGGAAGTCTTTGGCGAACTTGTCCCGCACGTCCTTCGGCAGGCTGTCGGGCAGCATCGGGGCGATGTACGCCTCCCACCCGCCGGCCGCCTGCCCGATCTTCACCAGCAGTTTGTTCGTGCCCTTTTGCACGTCGAGCGTCACGATGTCTTGGTCGGGGGCGGCCGGGCGGGCGTGCGGCTCGTGGTGAATCCGCTTGCCGTTCAGGAACACACTCAGCGTGTCGTCGGACCCGAACGACACCGGCAGCTTGACCGCCGCGGGCGACTCGAACTCGTGGGAGAAGTACACGACCGCGTCGGTCGGCGACTTCGGGCAGAGCGGCTTCAGGTCGATCACCTGGCCGAGCGTGAACGTCTTCCACTCCTTCCACCCGAAGGTCGCCCCGCCCTTGCCGGTGTACTCGGCCTTCAGGTCCACACCCTTCTCCGGCGGGTAGGCCGTGTCGAACCCGGCGTTGTCCTTGTTGTCGAACGGCCCGGCGTAGTGCCACGGGCCTTGCAGGGTGGGCAGGCCGAAGGCGGCGAGGGTGGCGGCGGCCGTGTCGCCTTTGGTGCCCTTCTTGACGTACTGGCCGTCCGCCTTCGGCTGGGCGAGCGCGGGCACGGCGAGGAGCAGGGCGGCGACCGCGAGGGCGAGGAGGCGTTTCATGGGAGGTGGGGTCTGGGGGGTGGGGAAGGAGAAGAGGGCAGGTTCGGGCGAACCCGGCCCGCAAGGGCCGCGGGTAGCGGGACAAGCGACTTTCACGCGCCACCCGCCGACCTTGCGGTCGGGGTTCGCCAGGAAGTCAACTGAGCTTATCCCAGAGCGAGTCGAACTCCCGCTGGAAGGCGACCAGCAGGGCCGGGTCGCCGGTGTCGGTGATGTTCTCTTCGTTGTTGGCCGCGGCCGAGCGGGTCCAGTTGTAGCTGCCGTTGATCAGCCGCGCGCGGTCGAAGATGGCGAACTTGTGGTGCATGTGAAACGGCGTGTGGTCCACCAGCAGGGGGATGCCGGCGGCTTGCAACCGCGGCACGTCGGAGCCTTCGTCGAACGCCTTGTCGTTGTCGGTGATGATTCGCACCGCCGCGCCCCGCGCGTGGGCGGCGAGGATGGCACTCGTGATGCGGTCGTCGGTGATGGTGAACACGCAGACGTCGGCCGTGCGGCGGGTGCCGTTCAGCCGGGCCACGATCCGCCCGAGGCAGCCGTCGCCGGGGCTGAAGAAGGCTTCGTCCGGAGCGGTCGACTGCGTCGCGGTGGTGCTTGCGATCACCGGCACGACCACCTTGAGCACGTCTTCGAGGAAGTCGATGACGGCGACGGCGGTCGGGTCGGCGACGGCGTGGCGGGCGGCGTCGAACACGCGGCTGCGGGCCACGCCCCGCTTCTGCTCGCTCGTCACGTTGGCGTCCAGCCACTTGGCCAGCGCCTTCTTCTCGGCGTCCGACAGCTTGTGATCGACGAGGAACTGGCGGAGGAGGGCGTCGAGTTCGGCGGCATTCATGCGGGCGGGTCCGGCACGGGGGGGAGCGTGCGGGGATTATCCCGAAAGCGATCGCCGGGGGCAAGCGGGAGGTGCCGGAGACCTCACCCCCCGTCCCCCTCTCCCAGGGGAGAGGGGGTGTTCAACCTGGAACCGGGAACGGAGTGACCGGGTG
>JANNVG010000254.1:0-7725 GCA_031414395.1 Fimbriiglobus sp. | reverse complement strand
CGAGGGAGCGGGGTTGTCCGCTCCCTCGCGGTCGCGGCTCGTCGGCTCTCACTTCTTCCGCTTCAGTCCGCTCCCTCGCGGTCGCGGCTCGTCGGCTCTCACTTCTTCCGCTTCAGGCGGGCGAGGGCGTCTTGGGCGTGCGTGGTCGGCGGGGCGTTGTCCTCGCCCAGCGCGATCCGCTCCAGCAGTGTCACCGCCTCCGGGGTGGCCAAGTGTTCGAGCACACCGACCCCGCGGGCGGCCCGCACCCACCCGGCCGGCGGGCCGGGCTTTTCGATCACCACCGGCCGGGCGTTCGGCGTGACCTCCTGGCCGTTGATGAACACCCGCCCGTTCATGATGGACACCGACCCGCCGCGACCGCCGGGGTTCGGTGCCGCCGGCTCCGGCTTCTCGTCCTTCATCTTCTCCAGCTTGTCGCGGACGTCGATCTGCCCGATCAACTTGCCGAGTCGCTCCTTCACCTCGGGCACCTCGGTCGCCTTCGCCTCCGCTTCCATCTCCGACTTGATGAACCGCCCGAAGTATTCCAACTCCGCTTGCGCCGCCTCGCGGGTGCGGAAATCGCGGTCGCCCAGGTCGGCGAACAGTCTCGTCAGCAGCTTCTTGTCCGCCTTCACCGGCCGCAGTTTGTCGCCCAGGAACTTCACCGCGTCCGGCTGAGTGGCGAGGGTGAGGGCGGCACGGGTGGCGACGGCTTCGTCTGGCGAGAGCAGGTCTTTCCAGGCGGAGTCGAGGGGGGAGTCGAGCTTCGCCTTCGGCGGGTCGTCGGCGAAGGCGAACAGGGGGAACGCGAGGAATACGAGAAGGGCGGCGCGCATGGGTGGGGACTCCGGACTGGTTCTCAATCAATATAGGCGCCCCTCCTCCTTCACACCGTGGGCGGAGAGCCGCATGTCGCTGTCCCACTTCCCATCCTTGAGTGAGTGAAGCACGACGATTGCGGCCGCCGATTCGGGGCGGCAACGGCCAGCAGCGGGAGCAGGATCACGGCGAACAGCAGGCGGGGCATGACGGACCTCCGAACGGGGCACACCGTAGCCGCGCGGGTGCCACCCCGTCAGCGGCAACCGCCTGTGGACCTCGCCAGCACGGAAATGCACGGAGGGCCGAATGGGTCCCCGCTACGGAGTCACTCCGCCGGCAGCACCTGCCGCACCAGCGCCAGCAGGGCCGCTTCGGCCGACACGTTCGCGTCGTGCTTCAGGTACTCCACGTCGCCGGCCGTCGGCACCAGCTTGTAGTCCGTCAGCCGCACGCCGCCGCCGACCGTCACGCTCACCTCGATCACCCCGCTGATCGTCTTCGCCTCCGGCATGGCGAGCGGCAGCCGCTGGCCGAACACCACGTCCCACGACTCGCGGCGGTACTCGCCCGTGTACGGCACCTTGATCACCGCCGTCCCGTCCTTCAGGTCGGAACAGACCGGCACGCCCGTGCTGCCGTCGAACGTGAACTCGTAGTGCCGCATGGTCTTCAACACCCCGCCCGTCTTGTCGGCCGTGCGGGCGTTGGCCACCGGCTGCTCGCGGAGTTGGCGGGCCACCTGCCGCACCTGCTCCTCTGGCGACGGCGGGGGCGGGGGGGGGGCGTGGGCAGGGCGGCGAACAGCAGCACCAGTGGGACGACCACGACCGCCACCGCCGCCACGAGGCCGACCGTCCACGGCCACCGCGACCGCTTCCGCCCGACCACCCGTCGGATCGGGCGGGCGCCGGCGGCGATGGCGTCGAGGCGGTCGACCACCCCGGCGGCGGTGTTCGGCTGGCGGTCGGCCTGCCGTTTCTCCATCAGGCCGAGCACCAGTTCGTCGAACGCGGCGGGCAGGTCGGGGCGGGCGGCCGACGGCGGCGGCGGCGTGTGGTTGAGCAGCGACGAGAGCGTCGCCATCATCGACCCGCCGACGAACGGGTTGCGTCCGGTGGCCGCCTGGTACAGCACCACCCCCAGGCTGAACAGGTCGGACGCCGGGCCGACGCCCCGCCCCTCCGCCTGCTCCGGGGCCATGTACGCGGGCGTGCCGAGCATCACCCCGAGGGTGCTCAGCGGCTCCTCGTCCAGCCAGCGGTCGCGGGTGAAGGCCAGCCCCAGGTCGAGCAGCTTGACCGTGCCGTCGGCGCACAGCCAGATGTTCGCCGGCTTGATGTCGCGGTGGGTCAGGCCGTTCGCGTGCAACGCCGCCAGCCCCGCCGCCACCCCCCGCCCGATCCGCACCAACTCGGCCGGCGGCAGCGGGCCGTCTCGTCGCAACCGCGAGGCCAGCGTCTCCCCTTCGAGCAGCGGCATGACCAGGAACGGCCGCCCGCGGTACTCGCCCACCGTGAACACGGCCACCACGTTCTCGTGGTGCATCGACGCGCACGCCATCGCCTCGCGGGCGAACCGCCGGCGGGCGGTCGGGTTGTCGGCCATGCCCAGGTTGAGGAACTTGACCGCCACCCGCCGGCCCAGCCGCGTGTCGTTCGCCTCCCACACCTCGCCCATGCCGCCGCGGCCGAGCGGGCGGACGAGCACCAGCCCGTCGGTCGTGTCGCCGGCCGTCAGCCAGTCGGTGCGGATCGGCGCGTCCACCGGCCCGTCGCCGGCCAGCGCCGTTTCCAGTGCCGACGGCGCCACCGACTCGTCCGGCCCGCCGGTCCGCGCCGCCCACTCCATCATCCGCACCCGCTGGGCGAGCAGGTCGCGCAGGTCGGGCGCGTCGCCGCACAGGTCGTCCGCCGTCGGCGGGCGACCGGCCCGCCGGCCGGCCTCCCAGCGGTCGAGAAGGTGTTCCAGGCGCTCGTGGTTGTTGTTCGTCACCGGCGTACCCTCGGCGATGTGGGCCGGGCGGGCCACACCGTGAACGTTCCCCCTTAGAATACACCCCTGGTGCCACCGCTCTGAACCCGAGACCGTGAGAAATGTCCGCTCCGCCCGACGCCCCGACGCCTCTCCCGACAGTGCGTTTAAAAATCGAACGCCGGTCGTCGCACCCGTGGGTGTTCCAAAAGATGGTCGAGTGGCCGTCGGTCCGCCTGCCGAACGGGGTCGTGGTGGACATCGAAGACAAGAGCGGGGCGTGGGTCGGCCGCGGCTTTTTCAACGGCCACTCGCGGATCGCCCTGCGGGTGCTCACGGCCGACAAGAACGAAGCGATCGACGCCAAATTCTTCGCCGACCGCATCGCCCGCGCCGCGTCCCTCCGCCGCGACGTGCTCAAGCTGGACGACGTGACCGACGCCTACCGTCTGGTTCACTCCGAGGCCGACGGGCTGAGCGGGCTGGTGGTGGACCGCTTCGCGGACACTTTGGTAATGGAGTTCTTCTCGGCCGGCATGTTCCGCCAGCGGGGGGTGATCCAAGAGGCGTTGTTGCAGCAGTTCCCCGGCGCGAACGTGTACTACTTCGCCGAGGAGCATGTCGGCAAACAGGAATCCTTCGACTGCCGCCCGCCGGTGCCGCCGCCGCCGTTCACCATCACCGAGCACGGGGTGAAGTTTCGCGTGGCCCCCGGCAGCAAGCACAAGACGGGCTTCTTCGTGGATCAACGGGACAACCGCAAGTACCTGGCCAGCCTGTGCGGGGGCGGCAAGCGGGTGCTCGACTTGTGCTGCAACAGCGGCGGGTTCGGGGTGTACGCGAAGGCGCTCGGCGGGGCGGGCGAGGTGATCGGCGTGGACCTGGACGAGACCGTGATCGAGGTGGCGAAGCAGAACGCGAAGCTGAACAAGGTGGAGGTGCGGTTCATCCAGGCGGACCTGTTCGCGTGGCTGCGGGACGTGCTGCCGAACGGCGAGCGGTTCGACGTGGTGGTGCTCGACCCGGCGAAGATGACCCGCGACCGCGACGACGTGCTGGGGGCGCTGCGGAAGTACCAGGACATGAACAAGCTGGCGCTGATGGCGGTGAAGCCGGGCGGCGTGTTCCTGACCTGCTCGTGTACCGGGCTGGTGGGCGAAGCCGACTTCCTGGAGACGCTCCGCCGGGCGGCCTGGCAGGCGCAACGCGAGGTGCAGATCATCCGCGTCAGCGGAGCCGGGGGGGACCACCCGTTCCTCGGCCACGTGCCGGAGGGGCGCTATCTGAAGGCGGTGTTCGCAAGGGTGTGGTAAATCGTGGTCGAGGAGGTGCGGAGCACCGCGAGGCCCGACGGTCAGTTACCTACGGGAGTACCGCGCTGCCTGCTCGATCCAGCCAAAAATCTTTGCGGGTACTGGAATCCCGGCACGGAGCTTGACCCGGCCTCGATCCATCCTCGATTGGCTCGTCGCAGTGTTCCAGATGAAGTCCGAGTCATTAATCGAACCCTCTGGAACTGTGAGTACCAGCGTCAGGCCGGACTTCGAGAAGAGGATTTCGGACATGAGTTGGTTGGCATAGGAGTGGCGAATGTCACCGCCCTGCTTGGCCGTCGAATAAACCCGATCAGCGTGAGCATCAAGTGCGTTCAGCAATGGTTGAGCAAGTTGACGGACTAGCGCGGTCTGCCGTAGCAATAAGTCCATGATGGCTGGTTGCAGGTAGAGGCCCGTGGTAGTTCTCACCTCTGCAACCGGCGCTGACGCGGGGACAGCGGTAGTAGGTGGACTCGCTGTCGTATGCGGGACTACGGCGGGTGTGTCCACGACAAGCCGCGAATGGACACCAGGAAAGGGGCTACTGATACGACTTATTGGGGTGCTGGGCGTATGTGGTAGCTGCTGTGAGGCGACTTGGAGTTCCGCAGGGTCAACTTGTCCGGTGCAAGCCCATAACTCTTCGTACCACATCCGCAGTTCCTCAAGTTGGTCCGGTTCGTCCGTCAGCACGGCCATCTCCGTTCGTTCAGTAATCCCGGTCGCAGTCAAGTTGGCTGAACCGATCAGGGCTGTGCTCTCAGCGATCACGACTTTCGCGTGGAGGTTTGGGCAGTGATGGATGAGGTCGGAGTGCTTCAGAATGAACTCGACGATTCCGGGTCGAGCGGTTGGCCCGTGCGACTGGAGCCACGCCGTCACGTCGGTCAGGAGTTGCCAGGACTTCGCCTTGGCGATGACGCGGTTCAGGTATTCGACGCCGAGGTACGGGCAAGCAATGCGGACGTGCTTGTCGGCGACCATCCTCATGATTGCCGCGTCGAACGGCGACACCCCTGGCGTCGTCTGGTTCGGCGGGTGATAGATCAGCTTCATACCCGTTGGGCTACCGTTTACATGGAATTCGTCAAGCGAAGCTGAGAGGTTTGGCCGTGAAGGATGTGTCTACGGAAGTCGGCAGCCAGAACCCCCCACCCGGTTCGGTGGCTGCGCCACCTGAACCGACCTCCCCCACGAGGGGGAGGTGGGGCTTGTTGCGTTGTCCCAACGGTGACCGACACGAGAAGGCCACCAACCCCCACCTCCCCCTTGTGGGGGAGGTCGCCGGAGTTCGCGGAGCGAACCCGGCGGGTGGGGGGATGTCTTCAACAAGTCTTCCCGGCCACATCCGCCCTCATCGCTTCACCAGTCATCACTCTGACGCTATTTCTTCCGGACCAGCGACGATGGTTCCGGAGAGGGGTGTGAGTGCCCGCCGGAACCAATGTCTCCCGCTACGACGCTACCGTTACTTCTCCTTCGACTTGCTCCAATTCACCGGGTCTTCGACGGGCGCCGCCTTCAACGTCGGTGCTGGCACTGGCACTGGTGTTGGTACTGGCTTCGGCGTGGGTGCGGGGGTGGCGCCGGCTTGCCAGAGCGGTTCGGCGCTCACGGCAGGCAGCTCGCCCGGTGGTGGTGCTGCCGGTGCAGGTGCCGGTGCAGGCACGTCGTTCGACACCATCACCAGGGCCGAACTCTTGCGGTACACGATCTCGCGGCCGACGGGCAGGTCGCGCCACACGGTCGGCGATTGCGTCGGCAACGAGGGCACGACCACCCGCGCGTCGGCGTGAATGGGTCGATCCGTGGGCACCGCACTCCCGATCGGCGGCAGGTGCGTCGGGTGCGCTGGCTCGGACGGTGTCGGCATCGGTGCGGGTAGTGCCATCGTCGTCGTCACCACCACTTTCGGTTCGACCGCCCCGCTCAGCACGCCGGCCGGGTGTCCGATGGCGCGATACAGCCGGAACTGCCCGCGGTTGTAGTCGGCCACCGCCGCGTAGAAGTCGGCGTTCGCCTGGGCCAGCATCTGCACCGCCGCCACCACCTCCATCGGGCGAACGATCAGCACGTTAGTGTCGCCCACCCGCTTCGTCTGCCCCATCCCCTTCATGCTGTCGTTCACCAACTCCACCGCCTCACGCAGCGCCGGCTCGGCCTTCACCAGCCGCTCGCCGGCGGCCTTGGCCTGTGCGAACGCCGCGCTCACCTCGGCCGTGATGCGGTCTTGCGTGCGGGCCAGTTCCAGCAGCGCGATCTGCTGTTCGCCCCGCCGCTCGCCCACCTTCACGCGGTTCGCCAGCCCGAACGCCTGGAACTCCCACAGCAGTTGCGCGCTCATGTCGAACCGGCTGCCGAACGCCTGCGTCTTGTCGTTCGGCCCGCCGCCGAACCCGCCATACCCCAGCGACCCGCTCGGGTTCGTACTCACACTCCGCACGCCCACGCTCGGCAGCCACGGCCGCGCCCGCTCTTGTTTCAATCGCTCGGCCGTCGCTTGCGCCAGTGCCTGTTGACCGGCCAACTCCGGGCGGGTGCTCAGTGCGATGGGTAACAGCGTTTCGGCCGTCGCGTTCGGGTCGATAATGGTGACGGGCAGGTACGGGTCTTCGACCGGCTCGACCAGCACGCCGGGCGGCAGTCGCAAGAGTCGCACCAGTTCGGCGCTGGATGTCCGCCACCGCTCGCGTGCGGTCGCCACGGCTTGCTCGCGGCGGGCCAGTTCCACCTTCGCCCGGCTCGCCTCCAGCGGCGGCACCAGCGCTTCGGCCAGCTTCACCGTTTTCTCCGTCACCTCGCGGGCCATCTGTTCGGCCAGCACCGCCCCGGCCAACTCCCCGCGGGCCTGTTGCGTGGCGAAGTACGCTTCCACCACCGCGAGGGCCACATCGTTCTCGACGGCCTGCCGATACGCCGAGCGGGCTTTCAAATCCTGCTTCGCCGACAGCGGGCCGAACACGGCGTCAGTGATGGAGATGACGGCGTTCGGCCCGGCCCCGACCATGTAGCTGCCGCGGCTGCTCCGCACCACATCGCCGGCGAAGTTCTGTTGCCCGCCCTCGTGCCGATAGTAGTCCATGCCGACCACCACGTTCGGCACCCACGCCAACTTGGCCCGGTCGAGTTGTTTCGACGCGAGCGTCACCTGTTGGTCGGCAATGGCGATGTCGAGCGGGCGGGAGCCGGCCAACTTCAGCGCGGCGGTGAGCGTGATGGGGTAGACGTTGTCGGCCGGTTCGGTGGCGGGCTTGGCGGGCGGGCGGGTGGCGGTGTAAACGGTCTCGGGCGGCGGGGTGATGCCGGATTGGGCGATGAGCACTCGCGGCGCGGGTGGTGGCGATACGGGCGGAGGCGTCTGCCCGAAGGCGACGGCCCCCACGCCGACGGCGATCAAACTGGCAGCCCGCCGCATCCCCGTCCCCCCGGTCGGTGCGTGTGGCGAAAAAGATTCAAGTCCCGCGTGCCGGGCGTATAGCCGCGGCGAAAGTCCCCCGCAACCGCAACTCAACCCCCTCTCCGCTTCGGAGAGGGGTGAAACCAGAACCTACCCCCCGTCCCCCTTCCTGGGAGGAAGGGGGTGTTCAACCCGTGAAGGTGAATGATGCTCCGCGAGAGTGGTGGGAGGGCG